>NZ_JBTMUR010000014.1:0-131434 GCF_054473855.1 Stenotrophomonas genospecies 3 | reverse complement strand
ATCAAACGTCTGCAAGATGGACAATCATCCTTCCTGCAGGCGCCTTCACAAGATACCTGCGCATACTTTCAAAGATCCGGGGAAGTGGCCTCAGCGCCGCTCCCGTGTGCTGCGAAGTTTCCTTCGTAGCGAGCCGCCCATTATGCCAGACTTTTTCAGTCCGTCAACACCTTCGTTCGATCATCTCGTTCGGCGGTGGTGGGCGCCCTGTTGTCGCTGAAGCCCCTTGGTGGCGACCCCTGCGACGGGGGAAGAGAAGTATGTCCCCATTCGCATCATTTGTGAAGGGGGTGTGGCGATTTTTTTCAACGGATGTTGCATCCGTTCATCCATCGCGCTGCGGGAGGACCCCGCGAAGAGCAAGAGCAGTCGAGCAGCGCTCGACTCTACAAAAGGAAGGGCCGGCTGCGCCGGCCCTTCCCTGGTGTCAGGCAGCGACCAGGCGCACGCGGGCGAAGGTGCGCTTGCCGACCTGCAGCAGGCCTTCGAAGCCCGGCTGCAGCACCTGCTGGCCGTCTTCGACCACTTCACCGTCCACCTTGACCGCACGCTCCTTGAGCTTGCGGTTGGCTTCGGAGTTGCTCGGGGTCAGGCCGGCCGCGGTCAGCAGTGCGGCGATACGCAGGCCTTCGGCCGGGATCGCCACGTCCTGCAGCGGCAGCTGGGTGATGTCGCCCTGCCCGGTCACCGCCGCTTCCCAGCCGGCAATGGCCTGCTCGGCCGCCGCGGCGTCGTGGAAGCGGGTGGCCAGTTCACGCGCCAGGCGCAGCTTGACCACGCGCGGGTTCAGGCCGCCATTGGCCACCTGCTCGCGCAGCTGTACGGCTTCGGCCTGGCTGATGTCGAAGGACAGCAGCTCGATCCAGCGCCACATCAGGGTGTCGTCCACCTTCATGGTCTTGGTGACGATGTCGATGGCCGGTTCGCTGATACCAATGTAGTTGCCCAGCGACTTGGACATCTTGTTGACGCCGTCCAGGCCTTCCAGCAGTGGCATGGTCAGCACCACCTGCGGCTTCTGGCCGTGGTGTTCCTGCAGGCCACGGCCCATCAGCAGGTTGAACTTCTGGTCGGTACCGCCGAGCTCGACGTCCGCTTCCAGGGCCACCGAGTCGTAGCCCTGCACCAGCGGGTACAGGAACTCGTGGATGGCGATGGACTGCTGGGCGGCATAGCGCTTGGCGAAGTCGTCGCGCTCGAGCATGCGCGCCACGGTGTGCTGGCCGGCCAGGCGGATCATGTCGGCGGCGCCCATCTTGCCGAACCACTCCGAGTTGAAGCGGACTTCGGTACGGTTGCGGTCCAGCACCTTGAACACCTGCTCTTCATAGGTACGGGCATTGGCCAGCACGTCGTCCTTGCTGAGCGGCTTGCGGGTCAGGCTCTTGCCGGACGGGTCGCCGATCATGCCGGTGAAGTCGCCGATCAGGAAAATGACCTGGTGGCCGAGGTCCTGGAACTGGCGCATCTTGTTCAGCAGCACCGTATGGCCCAGGTGCAGGTCGGGCGCGGTGGGGTCGAAGCCGGCCTTGATCCGCAGCGGGCGGCCTTCCTGCAGGCGCGCACGCAGATCCTCGAGCTTGAGGATCTCGTCGGCACCACGGCCGATCAGGGCAAGGGCTTCTTCAATCGAGGACACGTGACTACTCCCGGCAACGCCGATTCTTGTGTGGGGTGTTAAAGCAAAGTTAACCCGATTGGCTTCACAAAAGCCAATGGGCACAAGGGTTTGACGCGGTTTTCTCAGGTGTCTATGGTAACCGGCGATCAGGCCCGCGCTCCCGGGCTGCCAGGAAAAAACCGCCGATGCACAATTCCGAACAAGGGCGCGCACGCAAGCAGCGCTTCCAGGAACGCCTCCACGTCCTGCACGACAACGCCCTGCATCGGAAGCTCAGGCAACATCTTCCCGCCGCCTTCAATGAGCGCTGGACGCGCCGTCATTGGATGCATGCCAGCCTGTTCGCGACGATCGGCGCCCTGGTGGCGACCATCGTCCCGGGTTTCTCGCACACCATCGACGCGCCCTTCGCCGACAGCCACACCAGCCTGGCGCTGCCGTTGCCGCCGCTGACCATGGCCCGCCAGCAGCAGGTGCCCGGAGACAGCTGGCAGGTGCTGCGGGTGCAGCGCGGCCAGACCCTGAGCGACCTGTTCGACAAGGCCGGCATTCCGGCCACCACCCTGCACCGGGTACTGGACCACCCAGGTGCGCGTGAGGCGCTGACCAAGCTGCGCCCGGGTGCCGAGATCGCCTTCGACATGCCGCTGTCCGGTGACCTGCGCAGCATCCGCTTCGACCGCGATGCCGACAACCGGGTGGAACTGAGCCTGGCCGGCGATGACATCAAGGAGAAGGTGACCAAACGCGAGACCTCCACGCGCACGGTGGTCACCAGCGGCGAGATCACCAGCTCGCTGTATGCCGCGGCCCGCCGCGCCGGGCTGTCGCCGTCGGCGATCGCGACGATGACCGACGACATCTTCAAGTACGACATCGACTTCTCGAAGGACCTGCAGCCGGGCGACCGCTTCAGCGTGGTGATGGATGAAACCTGGCGCGAAGGCGAGAAGGTGGACACCAGCAAGATCCTGGCGGCGACCTTCACCACCGGTGGCAAGACCTATTCCGGCTTCCGCTTCGACCGCAACGGCAAGTCCGAGTACTACGACATCAACGGCCGTTCGCTGAAGAAGAGCTTCATCCGCATGCCGATCCCGTTCGCGCGGCTGAGCTCGACCTTTGGCGCGCGCAAGCACCCGGTGCTGGGCAAGATGCGCATGCACAAGGGCGTGGACTACGCCGCGCGCACCGGCACCCCGATCATGGCCGCCGGCGACGCCCGCGTGCAGTTCGCCGGGGTGCAGCGCGGCTACGGCAACGTGGTGATCCTCGACCACGGCCGCGGCCACACCACCCTGTACGGCCACATGTCGCGCTTTGCGAACATCAAGACCGGCCAGCGCGTGGCCCAGGGCACGGTGATCGGCTATGTCGGCTCGACCGGCCTGGCGACCGGCCCGCACCTGCACTACGAATTCCGCGTCAACGGCGAGCACCGCAACCCGCTGACCGTGACCATGCCGCCGCCGGAGCCGCTGAAGGGCGCCGAGCTGGTCGCCTTCCGCGCGCAGACCGCACCGGCGATGGCCCGCATCCAGGGCATGGAGAAGCTGATCTACGCCGACGCCAGCCCGGCGCCGACCAGCCGCGACGAGGCCACCCCCGAGGTGGCCAGCGCCAAGGACAAGCAGACGACCGGCCGCAAGCGCGGCTGAGCCCTGCGTTGACGAAGAAGGACGCGGCAGCCCAAGCTTGCCGCGTCCTTTTTTTATGCCTGCCATGAATACAACTGCCGACAGCGACGCCCCCCTGTACCTTGGCCTGATGTCGGGCACCAGCGCCGACGGCATCGATGCCGCACTGGTGCAGTTCCCCGCCATTGGTGGCTGCCGCTTCGTGCATGGGCTGACCGCCCGCTGGGAGCCGGTGCTGCGGGCGCGGCTGGTGGCACTGGGCGAAGGGGGCCCGCTGGACTCGCTGGAGGAGCTGGGCGAACTGGACGCGCGGATCGCGATCAGCTTCGCTGAAGCCGCCAATCAACTGCTGGCCGAGGCCGGTGTGGACCGCAGCCAGGTCCGCGCGATCGGCTCGCACGGCCAGACCGTGCGCCATCGCCCGCTGGCCAATCCGGCCTTCACCGTACAGCTGGGCGACGGCAACCGCATCGCCGAGCTGACCGGGATCACCACGGTGTGTGATTTCCGCCGCCGCGACGTGGCAGCCGGAGGCCATGGTGCACCGCTGATGCCGGCCTTCCACCTCGGCATGCTGGGCACGGCTGATGAAGACCGCGCCGTGCTCAACCTGGGCGGGATCGCCAACCTGACCCTGATCCCGCGCGAAGGCGCGGTGCGTGGCTTCGATACCGGCCCGGCCAACGCGCTGATGGATGCCTGGTGCCAGCGCCACACCGGCCGCACCTTTGATGCCGACGGCGCGTATGCCGCCAGTGGCGCGGTGGACGAGAGCCTGCTGGCGGGTTGGCGTTCGGAGCCGTGGTTCGCGCTGCCGCCGCCGAAGAGCACCGGCCGTGAGCAGTTCCACCTGGCCTGGGCCGAGGCCCACATGGGCGAAGGCCAGTACGCCGCCGCTGATGTGCAGGCCACCCTGCTGGAGCTGACCGTGGCGACGGTGGCCGATGCGCTGCTGGCGCAGCAGCCGCAGACCCGGCGCCTGCTGGTCTGTGGCGGCGGGGTGCGCAACCGGCAGCTGATGAAGCGGCTGGCGGCGCGGCTGCCGGAGGTGCAGGTGGAGTCCAGCGCGGTGCATGGGCTGGACCCGGAGTACGTGGAAGCGATGGGCTTCGCCTGGCTGGCGCAGCGGACGATGGACGGGCTGGCCGGCAACCTGCCGAGCGTGACCGGGGCGACGGGGCCGCGGATCCTGGGGGCGATACATCTGGCGTGAGGTGGTCATCCACGCATGGCGTGGATCTACCGGGAACGGCGGTCGAGCGTGGCTCGACGCTACATGGGCACTAATCGAAGCCCTGCCCTGCGGGCAGGGCCTGCAGGGCGGCGATGGCGTCGGAGAGCGCGTCCACTTCGGGATCGCCGAAGCCGGAGCGGACCTCCAGTTCACTGCTGAACAGGCCCTGCTCCAGCAAGGCGGCGCAGGTCTGTTCGTGGGTCCAGCCGCGGGCAACCGCGACACGTCGGATACGTTCCAGCAGCAGCGGGTCCAGGTCCCGCAGCACAACGTCGGCCATGCTCACTTCCCCGTTCGCAAGGCACCGCCCCCTCGGCGCGTCGGGGGCGATGATCCCGCAGACCGGGCGGGCAGGCAATCAGGTGGCGCTTGCGGCCTGGCGACGACGCTGCTGCAGGATCAGCAGGGCGCAGAGGATCACCACCGGGATCGCCACCAGCGCGGTACCGACGAAGAACAGCGCGTAGCCTTCCAGCAGCGTCCGGCCCTGCGCGAGCGTCTGTACCGACCACCCCGAGAGCCCCTTGAGCGCCTTGCCGGGCATCGCGTAGAACGAACTCAGCAGCGCGTACTGGGTTGCGGTGTATCCGATGCTGGTCAGGCTCGACATATAGGCGATCAGCGCCGTACCGGCGAAACCGCTGGCGAAGTTGTCGATTGCCATGGCCACCGCGAAATGGGTGGTGTCCGGGCCCGAATAGGCCAGCCAGGCAAACGCCAGGTTGGAGGCCGGACCCAGCACGGCGCCCACCATCAGCGCCGCCAGCACTCCCCAGCGAACCGAGACCAGGCCCGCCGCAGCAATGCCGACGAAGGTCGCGACCAGGCCCACCGAGCCACGTACAGCGCCAACGGTGTCCTCGTCCAGGCCGAGATCGACGTAGAACGGGTTGGCCATCGGCCCCATGACGAAGTCGGCCATGCGATAGACGCTGATGGCCACCAAGATCAGGATCGCACCACTACGATGCTCGCGGACGAAGGCGATGAACGGCCCCGCCACGGCGTCGAACAGGCCCCGCGGCGTCCACAGCGAGGTCGCCTGAGCCTGCACGGCAGCCACTTCCCGCGCGGGCTCACGGGCCATGACCACGGCCACCACGCCAAGCGCCATGAGGACGGCCATGATCTCGTACGAGACCTGCCAGCCGACACGGGCCGCGATGATCAGGATCAGCGCATCGGTGACCAGCAATGCGGTGCGATAGCCCAGCGCCGAGGATGAGGTCAGCAGGCCCAGCTGCTCGCTGTTGTCAGCACTTTCAATGCGCCAGGCATCGATGACGATGTCCTGGGTGGCCGAAGCAAACGCCACGATCACGGCCATCACGCCGAACACGACGATGTGCTGCCAGGCGATACCCAGGAACTGGATCTGGCCCCCCTTGGGCTGGACCAACGCCATGCCGACCAGGCCCACCACCACGACCAGCTGCGACAGCAGCATCCAGCCACGGCGGCGGCCAAAGCGACCGAACAGAGGCACGTCGGTCTTATCGACGATCGGCGCCCACAGGAACTTCATGGTGTAGGCCAGCCCGACCCATGACAGGAAACCGATCGTGCTCAGCTCGATGCCTTCCTTGCGCATCCAGAAGCCGAGCGTGTTGCCCACCAGATAGATCGGCAGGCCGGAACTGAAGCCGAGCAGCAGCATCGCCAGCACCTTGCGCTGGCTCAGGTTGGACAGCACCTGCTGCCACGGCCGACGCGGCTTGGCAGCCTCGGTCACAGGTCGTAGTCCACGATGAACGGCGCGTGGTCGGAGAAGCGCTCGTCGCGGTAGATCGAGCAGCTGCGCAGGCGGTCACGCAGGCCCGGGGTGATGAACTGGTAGTCGATGCGCCAACCGACGTTGTTGGCGCGGGCAGCGCCGCGGTTGCTCCACCAGGTGTAGTCCTCGCCGGTGGGGTTGAGCAGGCGGTAGGCGTCAGCCCAGCCACGGCCGGCGGCGACATCGGTGGCCTGGCCGTGGTCGGCGCACAGGGCGTTGAGCCAGTCACGCTCTTCCGGCAGGCAGCCGGAGTTCTTCTGGTTGGACTTCCAGTTCTTGATGTCCAGCGCCGAACGCACGATGTTCCAGTCGCCACACAGCACGTAGTCGCGGCCGCTGCGCGCCCATTCCTCGAGGATCGGCCGCAGCCATTCCATCACTTCGAACTTGAAGCCCTGGCGCAGGTCGCCCGAGCTGCCCGACGGGATATAGAAGGAGACCACGCTGAGGTTGCCGTAGCGCGCCTCGATGTAGCGGCCTTCGTCGTCGAACGGGGCCCAGCCCAGCGAGGTGATGACCTGGTCCGGCTCGCGCTTGCTGTAGATCGCCACGCCGCTGTAGCCCTTCTTGGTGATGGCGTCGCGGTAGAAGCAGTGGTGGCCGTCCGGGCGGAACATCGGATCGGTCAGCTGGTCTTCCTGGGCCTTGGTCTCCTGGATGCACAGGACGTCGGCGTCCTGGGACCGGAACCAGTCGAGGAAGCCCTTGGTTGCGGCGGAGCGGATGCCATTGGCGTTGAAACTGATGATGCGCATGCGGGGGACCTGCGGCGGGAAACCGGGCAAGCATACCGGTTGCCTGCGGGGCTGCGCAGTCCGCCAGGCCGGGCCGCGACACCCTTCACAGGGCCCCGGACGAGCGCGAAACGCCCAGCTGGATTAGGATTTGTGCTCCAAATGAAGATGAATCGAGTTTTGATGAGCGACCACCGCCACCGTTTCCTGCAGCTGGCCCTGACCGCCGACGCCCTGCGCTTCGGCCAGTTCACCCTCAAGTCCGGCCGGCTGAGCCCCTATTTCTTCAACGCCGGTCGTTTCGACTCCGGTTCGCTGCTGTCGCAGCTCGGCGCCTGCTACGCCGATGCCATCGATGCCACCGGGATCAAGTACGACGTGGTGTTCGGCCCCGCCTACAAGGGCATTCCGCTGGCCACCGCGATGGCCTGCGAGCTGGCCCAGCGTGGCCGCGACCTGCCGCTGTCGTTCAACCGCAAGGAAGCCAAGGACCATGGCGAAGGCGGCCAGCTGATCGGCGCCGACATGAACGGCAAGCGCGTGCTGATCGTCGATGACGTGATCACTGCGGGTACCGCGATCCGCGAAGCGCTGGGCATCATCCGCGCCGCCGGTGGCACCCCGGCCGGCATCGTGGTGGCACTGGACCGCCAGGAGATCGCTTCGGAAACCGATCGCCGTTCGGCGGCACAGTCGGTGGCCGAAGAGGCCGGCATTCCGGTGATCGCCGTGGCGTCGTTGGCCGACCTGCTTGATTTCGCCTCCGGCAACCCGGAACTTGTGGGTTACCGGCAGCCGCTGGAAGCCTACCGGGCCCAGTACGGCGTCCGTTCGATCCGCTGACCGACCCAGGGGAAAGGTCATGTCCCGAGTTCCTGCTGTCCTCTTTGCCGGCCTGCTGCTGGCCGTGCCGTTCACCGTACCGGCGCAGTCGCGCGACAGCGGCAAGACGGAAAAGAAGCTGTACTGCTGGAACGAGGGCAAGGAGCGGATCTGCAGTGATTCGCTGCCGGCCGATGCGGTCAACCATGCCCGCGAGGAGTTCAACGCGAAGAGTGGCCTGCGCAATGCGCAGGTCCAGCGCGCGTTGACCGACGAAGAGCGCGCCGCCGCCAGCACGGAGGCGGCGCAGCAGCAGCTGGACCTGATGGCCGCGCAGACCCGCCAGCGCACCGAGCAGGCGATGCTGACCACCTATGGCAGCGAGGACGACCTGCGCCGGGTGTTCGCCGAGCGCCAGGAAGTGCTGGACAACAACCTGAAGACCGCCGAGTACAACGTCACCAGCCTGCGTGAGTCGCTGGTGGCGCTGCTGGCGGCCGCAGGTGACCGCGAACTGGCCGGTGGCAAGGTGGCCGACAAGCAGGCCGAGGCGATCCGCCAGCGGCACGTGCAGCTGCAGTCGCAGCAACGCCTGCAGGCCGGGTTCCTGCAGCAGCAGCAGGCGTTGAAGGCCGAGATCGACAGCACCCTGCAGCGCTATCGCGAGCTGAAGGGGCTGGTGCCGGCGAGCCAGGCTCCGGCGGGCTGACCACGCTCCCGTCGCCGGGCATGGCCCGGCGCTACCCAGGGCCTGGTTACGGATTGGACCACGGAATTTATGCACTCTTTACGCGTCGGCCCGGTCCGGCGCGTAGTGCGTTTATGGGGGGCAGGACGACGATGACGGCCTGAGGTGGAGGGGTTCCACCAGGACGCTATTGCAATGTCCCCCTGGCTGTCGTTGTTGTGTGGCGTGCTGGTGCTGGTCGCCGCCGCCTATCTCCTTTATGTCGTGCTGCGGCCCGAGTCGTTCTGAGCGGAGCCGGCCATGACTGAGATGCTTGTGATTATTGCCGCCAGCCTGCTGCTGGCGTGGCCGCTGGGCCTGTACCTGGCCCGCGTGATGCGTGGCACGCCGATGAAGGTCGACGTGCTGTTCCACTGGATCGAGAAACCGCTGTACAGGGTGTTCGGGGTCGATCCGTCGCGCTCGATGTCCTGGCGCGGCTACGTGCTGGCCTTCGTGCTGAGCAACGTGGTGGTCGCGGTACTGACCCAGGCGGTGTTCATGACCCAGGCCTGGCTGCCGCTGAATCCGGACCAGATCCCGAACATGCGCTGGGACACCGCGCTGCACACGATGATCTCGTTCCTGACCAACACCAACCAGCAGCACTATTCTGGCCAGGCGCAGCTGTCCTACCTCTCGCAGATGACCGGCATCACCGGCCTGCAGGTGGTCACGCCGATGATGGGCCTGGCACTGGCAGTGGCGACGCTGCGCGCGTTGTTCTCGCGTGCGCCGCAGGCGGCGGCGACGGGTACCGGCGATGACCGCCAGGTGGCGGTGGGCAACTACTACGTGGACGTGGTGCGCCTGTGCGTGCGCTTCCTGCTGCCGCTGTGCCTGGTGTGGACGCTGGTGCTGACCAGCCAGGGCGTGCCGTCGACGATGACCGGTGGGCCGCAGGCCACGCCGATCGACGCCAGCGCCGGCATGGCCGAACAGAAGCTGCCGCTGGGCCCGGTGGCGGCGATGGTCGCGGCCAAGCAGCTGGGCGCCAACGGTGGCGGCTGGTACGGCCCGAACAGCAGCTTCCCGCTGGAGAACCCGACCCCGCTGTCGAACGCGCTGGAAATCGTCGGCATCCTGTTGGTGCCGATGGCAGTGATCTTCATGATCGGTGCGTTCACCGGCCGACGTCGCTTCGGCGCCCTGGTGTTCAGCTGCATGCTGGGCATGTCGCTGCTTTCCACCGGCGCGATGATGTGGAGCGAAGGACATAGCGCCAGCGCCACCACGCCGCTGCTGATGGAAGGCAAGGAAGTGCGCTTCGGCGCCGACGGCACGGCGCTGTGGGCGGCGGTGACCACCCAGGTCTCCAACGGCTCGGTCAACGGCATGCATGATTCGCTGGCGCCGCTGAGCGGTGGCATCGCGATGGTCAACATGCTGGTCAGCGCGATCTGGGGCGGCATCGGTTGTGGCCTGCAGCAGTTCATCGTCTATCTGCTGCTGGGTGTGTTCCTGGCCGGGTTGATGACTGGCCGCACGCCGGAACTGTTCGGCCGCAAGCTGGAGACGCCACAGGTGCGCCTGCTGGCCCTGCTGGTGCTGCTGCAGCCGATCACCCTGCTGGTGTTCACTGCGATCACCCTGGCCGTACCCGGCCTGGCGGGCACCTCCAACCCCGGCTTCCATGGCATCAGCCAGGTGTTCTACGAGTATGTCTCGGCCTACGCCAACAACGGTTCGGGCTTCGAAGGGCTGGGTGACGCCACGCTGTGGTGGAACCTGAGCTGCTCGCTGGTACTGCTGCTGGGCCGCTTCCCGCTGCTGATCATTCCGCTGGTGGTGGCCGCACAGCTGGCTGCCAAGCGCCAGGCCCCGGAGTCTGCCGGCAGCCTGCAGATCGAAACCCCGACCTTCGCCCTGACCCTGGTCTCGGTGATCGTCATCCTGACCGTGCTGCAGTTCATGCCGGCGCTGGTACTCGGCCCGATCGCCGACCACCTGAGCCTGGGACTGCACTAAGGACACCCTGATGAGTACCCAAGCAAGTTCAACCCGTAGTACCCATGCAGCGCGCCCTGCCCTGCTGGATGGCGCCGGCCTGCGCCGTGCGCTGGTCGACGCAGTGCGCAAGCTGTCGCCGATGCATCTGGTGCGCAGCCCGGTGATGGCGGTGGTGATGGCCGGCACGATCGTGGCCGCGATCGTCACCCTGACCGGCAATGCGCCGCTGGGCTTCGGCCTGGCAGTGACCGTGATCCTGCTGGTGACCGTGCTGTTCGGCAACTTCGCCGAAGCGGTGGCCGAAGCGCGTGGCCGTGGCCAGGCCGCCTCGCTGCGGCGTGCCCGCCAGGACCTGGTGGCACGCCGGCTGGCGGCGCCGCAGCCGGGCGCCGCCGAAACCCAGGTGCCGGCCGCCGAACTGCGCCCGGGCGACCATGTGATCGTCAGCGCCGGTGAACTGGTGCCGGCCGATGGCGAGATCGTGCAAGGCCTGGCCACCATCAACGAAGCGGCGGTGACCGGCGAATCGGCGCCGGTGCTGCGCGAGGCCGGTACCGACCGCTCCGGCGTGATCGGCGGCACCAAGGTGCTGTCCGACCAGATCATCGTGCGGGTGACCGCCGAACCCGGCCACAGCTTCCTGGACCGGATGATCGCGCTGGTGGAAGGCGCCAACCGCCAGAAGACCCCGAACGAGATCGCGCTGACCCTGCTGCTGGCGGCGATGACGCTGACCTTCCTGGTGGTGGTGGCCACGTTGCCGGCCATTGGTGCCGCCGTCGGCGTGCAGGTCGATCCGCTGCTGCTGATCGCGCTGCTGGTGTGCCTGATCCCGACCACCATCGGCGGCCTGCTGCCGGCCATCGGCATCGCCGGCATGAACCGTGCGCTGGCCGCCAACGTGCTGGCCAAGTCGGGCAAGGCGGTGGAGGTGGCCGGCGACGTCGACGTGCTGCTGCTGGACAAGACCGGCACCATCACCTACGGCGACCGCCAGGCCAGCCACTTCCATCCGCTGGCCGGCATCGATGCCAGCCAGCTGCGCGAGGCGGCACTGCTGTCCTCGCTGGCCGACCCGACCCCGGAAGGCAAGTCGATCGTGCGCCTGGCGCGCGAACAGGGCTGCGCCACCGCCGAGCCGGACCACGCCGAGTACCTGGCGTTCAGTGCGCAGACCCGCATGTCCGGCGTGGACCTGGAACATGGGCGGCAGATCCGCAAGGGTGCCGCCGATGCGATCCGTGCCCACGTGCAGGCGCTGGGCGGCAACGTGCCGGCGGAACTGGCCGGGCGCGTCGAGCAGGTCGCGCGCAATGGAGCCACCCCGCTGGTGGTGGCCGAGGGCCGCCATGTGCTGGGCGTGATCGAGCTGTCGGACGTGGTCAAGCACGGCATGCGCGAGAAGTTCGCGCAGCTGCGGGCGATGGGCATCCGCACGGTGATGATCACCGGCGACAACCCGCTGACCGCCGCCGCCATCGCGGCCGAAGCCGGCGTCGACGACTACATCGCCGAAGCCCGTCCGGAAGACAAGCTGGCGCGCATCCGCCAGGAGCAGGCGGGTGGCCGCCTGGTGGCGATGGTCGGCGATGGCACCAACGACGCCCCGGCGCTGGCACAGGCGGACATCGGCCTGGCGATGAACTCCGGCACGCAGGCGGCGAAGGAGGCCGGCAACATGGTCGACCTCGATTCGGACCCGGCCAAGCTGCTGGCGGTGGTGGAAGTAGGCAAGCAGCAGCTGATCACCCGCGGCGCGCTGACCACCTTCTCGCTGGCCAACGACGTCTCCAAGTACTTCGCGATCCTGCCGGCGCTGTTCGCCGCTGCCGTTCCGACCATGGCCGCACTGAACGTGATGCAGCTGTCGAGCCCGCGCAACGCGGTGCTGGCGGCGCTGATCTTCAACGCCCTGGTGATTCCCGCCCTGATCCCGCTCGCCCTGCGTGGCGTGCGCTTCCGCCCGGCCACTGCAACCGCACTGCTGCGCCGGAACATGCTGGTGTACGGCCTCGGCGGCGTGCTGCTGCCGTTCGCAGCGATCAAGGTAATTGACCTCCTTCTTGTCCTGGTATTCGGCGCATGAACCGTTCCGCTTCCACCTCCACCTCCCTGTCCCGCGAAGCAAAAGCCGAGGCCCGCGTGGCCAGCCTGCAGGACGGCGCCAGCTGGCGCCCGGCGATCGGCCTGGGCCTGGCCACCCTGCTGCTGGCCGGCGCGGTCTATGCCGGCATCGCCACCGGCTTTGCCGGCCTGGCCTACCCGACCCAGGCCGAAGGCAGCCTGCTGCGCGATGGCAACGGCCAGGTGCGCGGCTCGGCATGGCTGTCGCAGCCGTTCACCGGTGACGCCTACTTCCAGGCACGGCCGTCAGCGGCCAACTACGACCCGATGGCCGCGGCCGGTTCCAACATGGCGCGCAGCAATCCGGCCCTGGCCGAGCGTGTTGCCGCCAGCACCGCTGCGGTGGCCGCGCGCGAAGGTGTCGCCCCGGCGCAGGTGCCAGCGGACCTGGTCACCCAGTCCGCCGGCGGCCTGGATCCGCAGCTGTCGCCGGCGGCGGCGCGCCTGCAGGTGGCACGCGTGGCACGTGCCCGCGGCCTGCCGGTGGAGCGCGTGCAGGCACTGGTGCAGGCGCATACCGAAGGGCGCCAGTGGGGCCTGTTCGGCCAGCCGCGGGTGAACGTGGTGACGCTGAACTTCGCGCTGGACCACGCGGCCAAGGCACCGTGATGCCGGCCTGCACCGGCTGCGCGCACAATGGCACCCATGACTGATGCGCGTACCCGCCAGGCCGATGCCCTGGTCGAAGGCCTGCAACGCGAAGCCGGCGGCAAGCTGACCGTGTTCCTCGGTGCGGCGCCGGGCGTGGGCAAGACCTACACCATGCTGACCCGCGCACAGGAACAGCTGCGCCGCGGTGTCGACCTGGTGGTGGGCCTGGTGGAAACCCACGGCCGCGCCGATACCCAGGCGCTGCTGGAGGGCCTGCCACAGCTGCCGCTGAAGGCAGTGGCCTACCACGGCCACACCCTGCAGGAGATGGACCTGGATGCCGTGCTGGCACGGCATCCGGCGCTGGTGCTGGTGGACGAACTGGCCCATCGCAATGCGCCCGGCAGCCGCCATGAGCGGCGCTGGCAGGATGTGATGGAGCTGCTGGACGCCGGCATCGACGTCTGGACCACGGTCAACATCCAGCATCTGGAAAGCCTCAATGATGTGGTGATGCGCATCACCGGCGTGCGGGTCAGCGAGACCGTGCCCGATGTCGTGCTCGACCGCCTGCACGACATCGTGCTGGTCGACCTGCCGCCACGCGAACTGATCGCGCGCCTGCAGCAGGGCAAGGTCTATGTGCCCGAACAGGCCGCGCAGGCGCTGCAGGCGTTCTTCTCGCCGGCCAACCTGACCGCGCTGCGTGAACTGGCGATGCAGGAAGCCGCCGACCGCGTCGACAGCAGCCTGCGTGAAGCACGCGCCGCACGCGGCGAGAGCAACCTGCCGCTGCGTCGCGGCGTGCTGGTGGCCATTGATGGCGGCGGTCAGAGCGAATACCTGGTGCGGGTGGCGCGTCGCATCGCCGAACGCCGCGATGCGCCGTGGACGGTGGTGACCGTGCAGGGCCGACGCCAGGACGAGGCGACCCGGCGCGAAATCGATGCGGCCTTCGCACTGGCACGGCGCCTGGGCGGCGACGCCGAACTGCTGCACGGATCGAGCATCGCCGATGCCCTGCTCGACCATGCCGCGCACAACGGCGTGTCGACCCTGGTGCTCGGCCGGACCCGCGAACGCCCGCTGGCGCGGATGTTCAACCGCACCCTGACCCAGCAGCTGATCCAGCGCGGCGCGCATTACGAGATCACCATCATCAGCACCCCGCAGGCACGTGCGCGCTCGCGCCGCGAGGGCCTGCTGCCGCCGGTGCGCGGCATCAGCTACGAACCGGCGCAGGCGCTGATCGCCACCGCACTTGCCTGCGCAGTAGCGTGGCTGGCCGAGCGCTGGGTGGGCATGGCCGACCTGTCGATGGTGTTCATCGTGGCGGTGGTAGTGGTGGCCGCGCGCACGCGCGCCAGCGTGGCGGTGATGGCGGCGATCCTGTGTTTCCTCGCCTACAACTTCCTGTTCATCGCACCGCGCTTTACCTTCGCCATTGGCGCACGCCAGGGCGTGATCACCGTGTTCCTGTTCCTGGCCGCTGCACTGGTGGCCGGGCGCCTGGCCTCGCGCCTGCGCATGCAGGTGATCGCGCTGCGTGCGGCCAACCGCCATGCGCGTGCGCGCCAGCAGTTGGGACGGCAGCTGGCCAGCGCGGCCGGCAATGGTGAAGTGGCGCAGGCGGGTCGGCATGCACTGGAACAGGCCATGGACGTGCAGGCGTGGCTGCGGATCGGCGCCGATACCGCAACCGGTGGCCGCAGCCAGCCCGGCGACACCGACCTGGCCGCCGCCGACTGGGCGCTGCGCCATGGCCAGCCCAGTGGCCGCTTCACCGACACCCTGGCCGGCGCGCAGTGGTGGTTCCTGCCGTTGCTGGATGGCGAGGACCGCGCGATCGGCGTGGCCGGCCTGTACCTGCCCGGCGCACAGGCGCGCCTGCTGCCCGAGCAACGGCAGCTGGCCGAAGCAATGGTCGATGACATCGCGCAGGCCGCGCTGCGCACGCGGCTGGTGGCCGAACTGGAGCAGGCGCACGTCAGCAACGAGACCGAGCGACTGCGCTCGGCGCTGCTCTCTTCGGTGTCGCACGACCTGCGCTCGCCACTGGCGGCGATGATCGGCTCGGCCGACAGCCTGGCCAGCTATGGTACGGCAATGGATACGGCCGATCGCCGTGCCCTGCTCGACACCATCCTGGTCGAGGGCGAACGGCTGGACCGCTACATCCAGAACCTGCTGGACATGACCCGCCTCGGCCACGAGGGATTGAAGATCAACCGCGACTGGATCGGCGTGGACGAACTGATCGGCTCGGCCGCACGGCGCCTGCAGCGCTACCAGCCGAAGGTGCGGCTGGAGCTGGACATTCCGGCCACGCTGGCGCCGATCTGGGTACACCCGGCGCTGGTCGAACAGGCGGTGTTCAACGTGATGGAAAACGCGGCCAAATTCTCACCGCCGGATGCGGCCGTGCAGGTGCAGGCGCGTGAACTGGACGGCCAGCTGCGCATCGACGTGATCGATGCCGGCCCCGGCATTCCCGACGACGAGCGTGCGCGCATCTTCGACATGTTCTACAGCGTCGAACGTGGCGACCGTGGCCGCCATGGCACCGGCCTGGGCCTGACCATCTGCCAGGGCATGATCGGCGCGCATGGCGGCAGCGTGCAGGCGCTGCCCGGACGCGACGGTCGCGGTACCCTGATCCGCATCACCCTGCCCCTGCTCAAGCCAGCCTCCCACGATGAGCCCGACCCCGATTGATGCCAGCGTGCCGGCCGCGCGCGTGCTGGTGATCGATGATGAAACCCAAATCCGCCGGTTCCTGGACATCAGCCTGCGCGCGCAGGGCTACCAGGTGCGGCAGGCCGCCACCGGCCAGGAAGGCCTGCAGCTGGCCGCCAGCGAGGACATGGATCTGGTGATCCTGGATATCGGCCTGCCCGACATGGAAGGCCACGAAGTGCTGGAACAGCTGCGGCAGTGGAGCCAGGTGCCGGTGATCATGCTGACCGTGCGCGCCGGCGAGGCGGAGAAGGTGCGTGCGCTGGATACCGGCGCGAATGACTACGTGACCAAGCCGTTCGGCACGCAGGAACTGATGGCACGGGTGCGCGCGCTGCTGCGTACGCGCAGCGTGCCCAGTGATGGCACGCCGCCGGTATTCGACGATGGCCACCTGCATGTGGACCTGGTCCGCCGTGAAGTGGCGCTGGATGGCGAGCCGGTAGCGTTGACCCGCAAGGAGTACGCGCTGCTGTCGCTGCTGCTGCGCAACGCCGGGCGGGTGGTGACCCAGCCACAGATCCTGCAGGAGATCTGGGGACCGACCCACCAGCACGACACCCACTACCTGCGCATCCTGGTCGGCAAGCTGCGGCACAAGCTGGGTGATTCAGCGCTGGATTCGCGCTACCTGTTCACCGAACCGGGCGTGGGCTTGCGGTTCAAGGGGTAGTGCCGGCCGCTGGCCGGCAACCTCCTGAACCCCAGAACCATCCTGTGGTTGCCGGCCAGCGGCCGGCACTACCCGATCGATCCAATCCCGATCAATCAGAACCCCAGCGGGGTGTCGCCCAGCACCGGTTGCAGCTGGCTGCGGAACAGCGCCTGGATGCGTTCCAGCGCCGCCTCGTCATTGCCCTCGAAGCGCAGCACCAGCACTGGTGTGGTGTTGGAGGCGCGCACCAGGCCCCAGCCATCGGAGAAGTCCACGCGCAGGCCGTCGATGGTCGACAGGCGACCGCCCACATATGGGTTGTCCGGCGACTGCGCCGCCGCCACCAGCATCGCCACCAGCGCATGCGGCGTGCCTTCGGCCACCGGCACCTTCAGTTCCGGCGTGGCCACCATCTCCGGCAGCTCTGCCAGTACCTCGTCCGGAGTCTCCTCGCGCTGGGCCAGGATCTCCAGCAGGCGCGCAGCCGCATACAGGCCATCGTCGAAACCGAACCAGCGCTCCTTGAAGAAGAAGTGGCCGCTCATCTCGCCAGCCAGCTCGGCATCGGTCTCGCGCATCTTCGCCTTCATCAGCGAATGCCCGGTCTTCCACATCAGCGGGCTGCCACCATTGCGCAGCACGTGGTCGGACAGCTTGCCGGTGCACTTCACGTCGTAGATCACCATCGCGCCCGGATTGCGCATCAGCACGTCGGCGGCGAACAGCATCAGCAGGCGGTCGGCATAGATGATCTTTCCTTCGCCGGTGACCACGCCCAGGCGGTCACCGTCGCCATCGAAGGCGACGCCGAGATCGGCACCGAAGCGCTTCACCGTCTGCACCAGGTCTTCCAGGTTGGCCGGCTCGCTGGGGTCGGGGTGATGGTTGGGGAAGGTACCGTCGACATCGCAGTACAGCGGGATGACTTCCGCACCGATCGCTTCCAGCAGCTGCGGCGCGAGCGCGCCGGCCACGCCGTTGCCGGCATCGGCCACGACCTTCAACGGGCGGTCCAGCTGCACGTCGTCGGCGATGCGCTGGATGTAGTCGGCACTGACATCGCGCTGCTGGTAATCGCCCGGCTCGGCGGCCTGTACCAGGCGGCCTTCGACGATGCGCTGGTACAGATCGGTGATGGCATCACCGGACAACGTCTCGCCGCCGATGACCACCTTGAAACCGTTGTACTCGGGCGGGTTATGGCTGCCGGTGACCGCCACGCAGGTGCCGGTACGCAGATGGAAGGCGGCGTAGTACACGACCGGGGTCGGTGCCAGGCCGATGTCGATCACCGCGCAACCGGCGCGCCTCAGGCCCTCGGCCAACCCTGCGGCCAGTTCCGGGCCGGACAGGCGGCCGTCGCGGCCGATCACCACCTCGCGCAGGCCCTGCTCCAGGGCCACGGTGCCGATGGCCTGGCCGATCAGCGCCGCCGTTTTCGGCGTCAGTTCACTGCCAACCACGCCGCGGATGTCGTAGGCGCGGAAGATACCGGCCGCCAGCTCCTCGGCCGGAACCGGTGGCGGGGGCGGCGGTGCACTTTCAGTTGTGCTGGCCTCGGCCACCGGCGGCGGCGCCATCTGCAGGCTCTCGCTCAGGGTCGGGCCATGATCGGCTTCCGCCACGGTCGCCCGACGCGGCAGCGGCAGCGACTTCGGCAGGCGGCCGCGCCCCACCACCAGCAGCACGGCGATGAACGCCAGCAGCAGCGCAACGATGGCGCTGGCCAGCGAACCCAGGCCCAGCGGACCAGGTTCGACATTGGGTACCGCGGCCACCAGCCGCAACGGCGTCCCCGAAATCGGCCGCGCCAATGCTTCGGCACTTTCGGCCAGGCCGGCATCGCCCTGGGCGACGAGGTCATGCGCGCCCTGGCGCAGGCCAAGGAAACCGGCCGATGGCGCACTCACCTGGTCCAGCGGCGAGGTCAGCCGCAGCAATGGCTGGCGCACGTAGAGCACCGCCGGGCCGAGACTGCCCAGTTGAACCGGCGCTGCCAGGCCCAGGCGATTGCCACCGCCATCGCGGACCACGCGCAGGCTGGGCTTGCCTTCGGCCAATGCCGCTTCCAGCAGCGCCAGGCGGGCATAGCCAAAGGCGGCCGGGTCGGCGTAGGCGTTGGCCAGATCGGCGGTCAGTACCTCGGCGTGCTCGACGCCGGTCCAGCTCTCGCGGACCGCGAGTGCCGCCGCAGCGGCATCACCGGCCTGCAGCGCCTGCTGCACGCGCTCGTTCATCAG
Organism: Stenotrophomonas genospecies 3; assembly: GCF_054473855.1. Taxonomy (NCBI): domain Bacteria; kingdom Pseudomonadati; phylum Pseudomonadota; class Gammaproteobacteria; order Lysobacterales; family Lysobacteraceae; genus Stenotrophomonas; species Stenotrophomonas genospecies 3. The sequence continues at coordinate 112,589 of NZ_JBTMUR010000014.1, read as the reverse complement.
CTGCTGCTGCAGCTGCTTCAGCTGGCCGGCAGCGGCCTCCTGCAGGCCCTGCACGGCCTGGTCACGTGCAGCTTCCAGCGCCTGGCCGTTGGCCTCCTGGCGCCATTGCTGCACTGCGCTCCATCCGAACCAGCCGGCCAGCAGGATCAGCAGCACCCCCAGTAGTGGCGCACTGCGTCCCAACGACCGTCCCCGCTGTCCTTCCCCGATGCCGCTCATCGATGTCCCCTGTCAACGCACCCCGGTATGGCCGAATCCACCCGTTCCCCGCACGCTGTCGGTGAAAGTATCCACCACCTGCAGGCTGACGCGGGCAATCGGCACGATCACCAGCTGCGCGATGCGATCACCCGGCTCGATGGTGAAGGCCTCGCGGCCACGGTTCCAGACGCTGATCAGCAGCGGGCCCTGGTAATCGGCGTCGATCAGGCCGGTGCCATTGCCGAGCACGATGCCGTGGCGATGGCCCAGCCCCGAGCGCGGCAGGATCACCGCGCACAGGTGCGGATCGGCGATGTGGATGGCCAGGCCGCTGGGCACCAGCGCGGTGTCGCCCGGCTGCAGGGTCAGCGCGGTATCCAGCGCCGCGCGCAGGTCCATACCGGCGCTGGCCTCGGTAGCGTAGGCCGGCAGTGGCCAGCTGTCGCCGAAACGCGGGTCGAGCAGCTTGACCTGCAGCGGTTGGGAAGTGAAAGCCTGGGTCATGCCTGGAGTCTCCGCGCGATCAGCGCCAGCAGTTGTTCGGCCAGCTCACGCTTGGAGGTGGCCGGGAATACCTGTTCACCGTCCTGCCAGAAGGCCGTGGCGGCATTGTTGTCGCTCTCGAAACCGCCACCGCTGATGCCGACCTGGTTGGCGATCACCAGGTCGAGGCGCTTGTCGACCAGCTTGCCACGCGCGTATTTCTCCACGTCGTGGGTCTCGGCGGCGAAGCCGACCACCAGCTTCAGCGACTGCGTCTGCGCGGCGACTTCGGCAAGGATGTCCGGCGTGCGCACCAGCTCGATCACCAGCGACTGGCTGTCGGCGGTCTTCTTCAGCTTCTGCTGGGCCACCTGGCGCGGCGTGTAGTCGGACACCGCTGCGGCACCAATATAGATGTCGGCCGGCAGCGACTTCAGCACGGCATCGCGCATCTGCGCAGCCGAGCGCACGTCCACACGCTGCACGCCGGGCGGCGTCGGCAGCTGTACCGGGCCGCTGACCAGCACCACCTGAGCACCCATCGCGGCGGCGGCCGCGGCCAGGGCAAAGCCCATCTTGCCGCTGCTGCGGTTGCCGACATAGCGCACCGGATCGATGTCTTCATAGGTCGGGCCGGCGCTGATCAGCAGGCGCAGGCCCTGCAGCGCGCGGGTTTCCGGCGCGGCAACGGCCGCGGCGCTGCTGCCATTGGCGGCCAGCGCGGCCACGATGTCGCCCGGTTCGGCCAGACGCCCCGGACCGGACTCGCCTTCGGCCAGCGGGCCGTCGACCGGGCCGATCACCTGCGCGCCGCGCTGGCGCAGCAGGGCGATGTTGGCCTGGGTGGCCGGGTGCAGCCACATGCGATGGTTCATCGCCGGGCAGATCGTCAACGGCGCGGTACTGGCCAGGCACAGCGTGCTGACCAGGTCATCGGCATGGCCCTGGGCCAGCCGGGCCAGCAGATCGGCGGTTCCCGGGGCAACCACGATGCGGTCGGCCCAGCGCGCCAGCTCGATGTGGCCCATGGCCTGTTCGGCGGCGCTGTCCCACAGCGTGGTGCGGGTGGGCTGCCCGGACAGGGCCTGGAAACTTAGCGGAGTGACGAACTGCTGGGCACCGGCGGTCATCGCCACCTGCACCTGGGCACCGGCGTCGCGCAGGCGCCGCACCAGTTCCAGGGCCTTGTAGGCCGCGATCCCGCCTCCGACGCACAACAGCAGTTTCTGACCTTCCAGCGCGCGGGCCGGCGCGGGGGAAGCGTTGGGGGAGTCAGCCACCTGGAATTCCTGTGCAAACGAGGGCGTTAGCTTACCCGATGGTCGGTAATGTCCCGGTGCACGGTGCACATAGCGGACAGCTATCAGCAGATGGAGCGCGCTGCGCTTGACCCGGGGTTTGCCGGGCATCGGTTTCGGACCTTTCCTATACCTCTACGGGTCTGCGCTTTTGCAGAATCAGGCATTGGCTGCCGTCTGCCGTGGCCTGTTCGACCTTCGAGGAGCCTCGTGCATCCACGCATCATCATTGCCGACGACCATCCCGTGGTCCTGCATGGCATCCGTATCGTGCTGCAGACCCACCTGATGGACATCGTCGGCAGTGCACGTGACGGCGCCCAGCTGCTGGAGCTGGTGGACCACCACGACTGCGATGCGGTGCTGACCGACCTGTCGATGCCGGGTGACGGCCCGGACGGTCCAGAGCCGATCGACGCGCTGCGCGTGCGTCACCCCGGGCTGCCGGTGGTGGTGCTGACCGGCGCCCGCCATCCCGGGCTGCTGGACGGACTGCTGCGCGAGGGCATCAGTGGGCTGGTCGACAAATGCGCCGATTTCGCCGAACTGCCGCAGGCACTGAACGCCGCACTGGCCGGGCAGGTCTTCGTCTCCCAGCAGCTGCGCCACCACCTGCAGGCGCGCGACCTGCTGTTTCCACGCGAACCGTCACCGCTGTCGGCACGCGAACAGGAAGTGCTGGATCTGCTGGCGGCCGGGCTCAGCGTGAATGCCGTCGCCGAGCGTTGCGGGCGCAGCCCGAAGACCATCAGCCGGCAGAAGGCCGAAGCCAAGCGCAAGCTGGGCCTGCAGAACAACCAGGAACTGTTCGACTATCTGCAGACCCGGCGCGGGTGAGGCATCGCCCGACCCGGTGCTGCGGTATGCACCGATGGGAGCCGCCACGCAGGCTGGCGATGATGCAGGCATGCCCATCCATGACTGGCCCGAACAGGAACGCCCCCGTGAGAAGCTGATCGCGCGCGGGCCCACGGCACTTTCCGACGCCGAACTGCTGGCCCTGTTTCTCGGCTCCGGGTTCGGTGGCCGCGATGCCGTGCAGACCGCGCGCGACCTGCTGCAGGCGCACGGCCCGTTGCGGGTGCTGCTGGACCGCCCCGCGCGTGAACTGGCCCGCCTGCCCGGGCTCGGCCCGGCGCGCAGCTGTACGCTGGCTGCCGGGCTGGAACTGGCCCACCGCTACCTGGCTGCCGAGCTGGAACACGGCGAAGCGGTCGGCAACAACCCGGCCGCGGTCGGCCGCTATCTGCAGCACCGCCTGCGCGGGCAGGCCCGGGAGATCTTCATGGCCCTGTTCCTGGACAACCGGCACCGCCTGATCGCCTGCGAGGAGCTGTTCCACGGCACCATCAACGCCGCACCGGTCTACCCCCGCGAAGTGGTGCGGCGCGCCCTGCTGCACAACGCGGCGGCGGTGATCCTCAGCCACAACCACCCTTCCGGCGACCCGGAACCCTCCAGCGCCGATACCCGCATCACCGACGAACTGCAGCAGGCACTGGCGATGGTGGACGTGCGCCTGCTGGACCACTTCGTGGTCGGTGAGGGCCGCCCCGTTTCGTTTGCTGAACGAGGCCTGCTGTCGCCGCCCCAGCCCCGCCTGTTCGGCTGAGCGCCCGCCCTCCGGGCGCCATCGGTCGCCCCCACAGGCAGGTTTCGGTCAGCGTGGTCGCTGGTATCTGCGCTAAAATGGGCGATTCCGCCGCTCATTCTCACAGCAGGCCTCGTGAAAAATCTCCTCCGCGCCCTGATCAGCCAAGGCATCGAAGCCTTGCGCGCCAATGGCACCCTGCCCGCCGACTCCCTGCCGCCGGACTTCGTGGTCGAGCGCCCGAAGACCCGTGACCACGGCGACTTCGCCACCAATGCCGCGATGCTGCTGGCCAAGGCCGCGCGCAGCAATCCGCGCGCACTGGCACAGGCGCTGGTCGAGGCACTGCCGCGCAGCGAGGACGTCAGCAAGGTCGAGATCGCCGGCCCCGGCTTCATCAATTTCCACCTGGCGCCGGCCGCGTACCAGCGTGAAGCCGCGTCGGTCATCAAGGAAGCCCACGACTACGGCCGCAACCTGTCCGGCAATGGCCGCACGGTGGGCGTGGAGTACGTGTCGGCCAACCCGACCGGCCCGCTGCATGTCGGCCATGGCCGCGCGGCGGCGATCGGCGACTGCGTGGCGCGTGTGCTCGACGCCAACGGCTGGAACGCCAAGCGTGAGTTCTACTACAACGACGCCGGCGTGCAGATCGAGAACCTGGCGCTGTCCACCCAGGCGCGGATCAAGGGCATCGCGCCGGACCAGGATGGCTGGCCGGAAGGTGGCTACCGCGGTGAATACATCGCCGACGTCGCCCGCGCCTACATGGCCGGCGCCAGCGTCGATCTGGAAGGCAGCACCGTGGTCGGTGCCAAGGACCCGGACGACATGCAGGCGATCCGCCGCTTCGCCGTGGCCTACCTGCGCAACGAGCAGAATCTGGACCTGGCCGCGTTCGGCGTCGACTTCGACATCTATTTCCTGGAAAGCTCGCTGTACGCCGACGGCAAAGTCGCCGAAGCGGTCGCCAAGCTGCAGGCCTCGGGTCATACCTATGAAGAAGGTGGCGCGCTGTGGCTGCGCAGCACCGACTTCGGTGACGACAAGGACCGCGTGATGCGCAAGTCCGACGGCACCTTCACCTACTTCGTGCCGGACGTGGCCTACCACCTGTCCAAGTGGCAGCGCGGCTACGAGCGCGCGATCACCGAGCTCGGCGCCGATCACCATGGTTCGCTGGCACGCGTGCGCGCCGGTCTGCAGGCGATGGAAGTGGGCATCCCGCAGGGCTGGCCGGAGTACGTGCTGCACCAGATGGTCACCGTCATGCGTGGCGGCGAGGAAGTGAAGCTGTCCAAGCGTGCCGGCAGCTACTTCACCCTGCGCGACCTGATCGAGGAGGCCGGCCGCGATGCCACCCGCTGGTTCCTGATCGCGCGCAAGCCCGATTCGCAGCTGACCTTCGACATCGACCTGGCCCGCCAGCAGAGCAACGACAACCCGGTGTTCTACGTGCAGTACGCGCACGCCCGCGTCTGCAGCCTGCTGCGCCAGGCACAGGAGAAGGGCCTGGTGTACGAACAGGGCAATGGCCTGGCCAACCTCGGCCGCCTGGCCGACGACGCCTCGCTGCTGCTGATGAACGAGATCTCGCGGTACCCGGAAGTGGTGGAGGCGGCCGGCGTGGCGCTGGAACCGCATCTGGTGGCGCAGTACCTGCGTGAATTGGCGCACGCGTTCCACACGTGGTATCACGGGACGCCGGTGCTGGTGGAAGACGCTGCGGATCGCAACGCCAAGCTGACCCTGGCCTGCGCCGCGCGCCAGGTGCTGGCCAACGGCCTCGAACTCCTGGGCGTCAGCGCCCCGGAAAAAATGTAAGCATCAGGAGACGCAGTACACATGGCAGCACGACGCGGCAAAAACCAGGCACGACGCAACAGCAGCAGCCAGGGCACACCCGGATGGGTGTGGCTGGTCGCTGGCGTGGCGATTGCGGCCGTGGTGTTCCTGGCGGCGCCGAACCTGTTCAAGGGCGAAGGCGATGGCTTCCTGCGCGCCGGTCCGCAGCCGAACCCGAACGCGCAGCCTGCCCCGGTCGCTGATGCCGACAGCGATGTCGGCACCCAGCCGGCCGCGCAGCCGGCCACGCCGAAGCCGGCCGAACCGGAAAAGCCGGCCGCCACCCAGTACGACTTCTACACCCTGCTGCCGGGCAAGGAAGTTGAAATGTCCGACGCCGAACTGGCTGCCAGCGCGCGTGCAGAAGACCAGCGCCGGGCCAAGGCTGAAGCGCAGCGCGCGCAGGCGGCACTGGAAGGCAAGCCGGTTCCGCCGCCAGCGGCTACCGCGCCCGCACCGACGGCAACCGCCAGCGTGGCCAGTACCGCGCCGGTGACCGCCACCAGCCGTCCGCTGCCGGCACCGCTGAGCGAACGACCGGCTGCGGCAACGCCTCCGGCCAGCACGCCGACGGCGTCGACCAGCACCGCCGCCGCCACTCCGGCAGCGCGTGCGGAAACCGCGCCGACCGCGGCCACTACCCCGGCCGCTGCGGCACCGGCTGCCGCCGACAATGCCCGCTACATCCTGCAGGCGGGTGCGTTCGGTGCCTCCGGCGATGCCGAAGCGACCAAGGCCAAGCTGGCGATGATGGGCCTGGCGGCACGCGTGGAATCGGCGCAGATCAACGGCAAGACCGTGTACCGCGTGCGCATGGGGCCGTATGGCAGTGCAGGTGAACTGTCTGAAGCCAAGCAGAAGCTGGATGGCACCGGCCTGCAGGCGATGGCGATCAAGGCACAGTGAGTCTGCCGAAGTGAATGAAAAAGCCGGGCACAGCCCGGCTTTTTTTGTCTGTGTAGAGTCGAGCTTGCTCGACTGCCGTTCAAAGCAGTCGAGCAAGCTCGACTCTACAAAGGGCGAAGAGCAGTCGAGCATGGCTCGACTCTACAAATGACCGTCAGCCTTCGCGGGCGACCTGGAAACCGGCGAAGGACTGGCTGACCGGCATCAGTTCCAGGCGATTGATGTTCAGGTGCGGCGGCAGGCTGGCCACCCAGAAGATCTGTTCGGCGATGTCTTCGGCGGTCATCGGGTTGGCGCCGGTGTAGAGCTTGTCCGACGCCGCCTGGTCGCCATGGGTACGCACCACGGTGAACTCGGTTTCGGCCATGCCCGGCTCGATCGTGGTCACGCGCACGCCGGTGCCGTGCAGGTCCGAACGCAGGCCGAGCGAGAACTGGCTGACGAAAGCCTTGGTGCCACCGTAGGCATTGCCGCCCGGGTACGGGTAGACGCCGGCCACCGACGAAATGTTGATGATTGCGCCCTTGCGCTCCACCAGCTGCGGCAGCAGGCGGTGGGTCAGGGTCACCAGCGCGGTGATGTTGGTGTCGATCATCGTGGTCCAGTCCGACAGCTTGGCGCTCTGTGCCGGCGCGGTGCCCTGCGCCAGGCCGGCGTTGTTGACCAGCAGATCGATCTCGCCAAAGGCCGGCGGCAGTGCCAGCAGCGCCGCTTCCATCGCCACCGGATCGCGGATGTCGAAGGCGGCGGCATGCACCACGTCCTTGCCGTAGCGCTCGACCAGCGGCTGCAGGCGTTCGCCGCGGCGGCCGGTGGCGATCACCTTCCAGCCCGCCTGGGCGAAGCGGTGGACGGCGGCGGCGCCGAAGCCGGACGTGGCGCCGGTAATCAGGACAGTGCGGGTCATCAGGCAACTCCAGGGGGAAAAACCAGACCCCCATTCTGGCACCGTCGGCCGGGGGTTGCGTTGCCTGATCGGCCAGATCCGGCCCCACCTGCCGGGGTGACCGGTACAATTGGGGCCATGATCAACAACGATGTCCTGCGCAGCGTGCGCTACTCCCTGGACCTGGGCGACCACCACGTGGTGACCCTGTGCCAGATGGCCGACCCGGCCTTCGCCGTGGATCCCGAACAGGTGAAGGCCTGGCTGCGCCGCGAGGACGAAGCCGGTTTCGAGGCGATGAGCGACAGCGCGCTGGCGCACTTCCTCGACGGCCTGATCGTGCACCTGCGCGGTCGCGACGAAAGCCAGCCGCAGCGTGCGGTGGAAACCCGCATCGACAACAACCTGGTGCTGAAGAAGCTGCGCGTGGCGTTCCAGCTGCGCGACGTCGATCTGATGGAGATCTTCGCCAGCGCCGGTTTCAACGTCTCCAAGTCGGAAGTGGGCGCCTTGTTCCGCCAGCCCGGGCACACCAACTACCGGCGCTGCCTGGACCAGATGCTGCGCAATTTCCTCAAGGGCCTGAGCCTGCGCCTGCGCGGCTGAGCACGGCCTCGACGAACGCCCGCGCCGCCGGTGTCGGCAGTCGCTGCCAGACCAGGTGCACGCGGCGGGTCGGGGTCGGCTGCAGCGGAATCTGTACCACCCCCTGGAACCCGTCGGCGATCAACGCTGGCACGATGCCAACCGCCAGCCCATGGCGGACGAAGCGCTCGATCAGTTCCATCAGATTGACCTCGAAGCGCACCGTGTGCGGCAGGCCAGCGGCAGCGAAGGCATCGTCGGTCTGCCGCCGCGCACCGGTGCCGCGCGGAAAGTCGACCAGCGCCTCGTCCTGCAGTTCGGTCAATGGCAGCCGCTTGCGGCGGGCCAAGCGGTGTGACGGCGCCAGCACCGCCACCAGGTCTTCTTCCTGCAGCATCTGGTGGCAGACCCCGTCCAGCCCCGCCGACGGCGCCAATCCGACCAGCGCCACGTCCAGCTCTCGCGACTGCACCTGCGCGATCAGGTCCTCGCTCTTGTCGACCCGCAGCTGGAACTCCACCTGCGGGTGCGCCTGCTGGAAGGCCGCCAGCATCGCCACCACATCGATGTCGGTCAGCGAGGAGATCTGCCCGATCGCCAGCAGGCCACGCACCTCGCCAGTGACGGCGGCCACGTCGGCACGCAGGTGGCGCAGGCTGGCCAGCACCTGGCGTGCATGCACCAGCAGCGCCTCGCCGGCGGCGGTGGCCCGCACCTGCCGCGGCAGGCGCTCGAACAGGGGCGTACCCAGTTCCTGCTCCAGGTAGGCAATCTGGTGGCTCAACGCGGACTGCACCACATGGCAGCGTTCCGCGGCGCGGGTGAAATTGCCCTCTTCGGCCAGGGCGACGGCAAACTCGAGCTGTTTGAGATTCATCCAACTATCTCGTTTCCAGATGGCATGGATGATGATGATTCATTTCCATCATGGCCGCAGCAGGCGGACACTGTGCATCCCGCTTTGTGGAATACCGCGTGAGTCCGTCCCTCCCCCCTCTGCACCGCTGGCAGGTGCTGCTGATGTCGGTGGCTACCGGCGTGGCCGTGGCCAGCAACTACTATGCGCAGCCACTGCTGCACACCATTGCCGATGCCTTCGGTGTGCCATTCGGCCAGGTCGGCATGGTGGTCACTGCCGCACAGCTGAGCTATGCCGCCGGACTGATCCTGCTGGTGCCGCTGGGAGACCTGTTCGAACGCCGCCGCCTGATCGTGGTGATGAGCCTGCTGTCGGCAGGCGGGCTGGTGATCAGTGCCTGTGCACCGTCGCTGACCTGGTTGCTGGTCGGCACCGCGATCACCGGCCTGTTCTCGGTGGTGGCGCAGGTACTGGTGCCGTTTGCGGCCACGCTGGCCGCGCCGGAACATCGTGGCCGCGTGGTCGGCACATTGATGAGTGGCCTGCTGCTGGGCATCCTGCTGGCGCGCACCGTGGCCGGCCTGCTTTCCAGCCTGGGCGACTGGCGCCTGGTGTATGCGATCGCCGCTGCCACCCTGGTGCTGACCGCACTGGCATTGCAGCGCGGTCTGCCGCGATTCCACCACAGCGCCGGCTTGGGCTATTTCGCATTGCTGCGCTCGATCGGCGTGCTGTTCGTGCAGGAACCGGTGCTGCGCCAGCGTACGCTGCTGGGCGCCTGCAGCTTCGCCATGTTCGCGATCTTCTGGACCCCGCTCGCGTTCCTGCTGGCACAGCCGCCGTATGCCTACAGCGACGCCACCATCGGGCTGTTCGGGCTGGTCGGCGCGGCCGGTACGCTGGCGGCCGGCCTGGCTGGCCGCATGTCCGACCGTGGCCAGACCGGGCGTGCCACCGCCATTGCACTGCTGCTGTTGCTGCTGTCGTGGCTGCCGCTGGGGCTGTCCGCACACTCGCTGCTGGCATTGCTGGTGGGCGTGGTGGTACTGGACCTGGCCGCGCAGCTGTTGCACGTCAGCAACCAGAACCTGATCTACGCACTGCAACCGGCGGCACGCAACCGCCTCAATGCCGGCTACATGACCGGCTATTTCATCGGCGGTTCGCTGGGTTCGCTGCTGTCGGCGCAGGTCTACCAGCGCTTCGGCTGGACCGGCGTCTGCGTGGCCGGTGCTGCGGTGGCCATGCTGGCCCTGCTGCTGTGGCTGCCCGGCGCGCTGCGCGCGCGCCAGGCTTCGGTGACTGACTAGAAGCTGCCCTGCAGCGCCAGCTCCCAGCGTCCGCCGGCATTGCCCGGAAACAGCCGCTTCGCTGCGTTGTCGGTGTCATGCACGGTGGCGCGCAGTTCCCATGCCGGGGTCAGCGAGGCGATGGCACTGAGCTGGCCATGCAGGTAATCAGGCCCCTGTGCGGTGGCCAGCCAGTACTGGCCTACCGCCGCTTCGAGGCGGAACCGTTCGTGCAACGGCACCCGCACACCCAGCTGGGCGTAGGTGCCGCGATGGCCGCCCGCCAGCGCGTTGTTGGAATGCGCCAGCTGCAGCCAGGCGCGCTGCTTCCAGGTCACGGTGGTATTGAGCTCGGTCCAGTCCAGCGCGCGGCCGGTGCCCGGGTACACGTAGCGGGTCAGGTTGGCATCCAGTGCCCAGTCCGGTGCCAGTGCACCACTCCAACCGGCCACCAGGTCGAACTCGCTGCGCGCGCCGTTGTCCGGCTTGAACGATACGTTGGACCCCCACACGCTGGCGTACCAGCGCGATGGGATCGAGACCTTCGCGCCGGCCTGCACCGCCGGGTCGCCGTCGCTCTGCGAGCTGCCGCGCCACACGTAATCGCTGGTCAATGCGGCACTGCCACTCACCTGCACCTGCGCCTGGGCGGTGCCGATGCCGAGCAGCCCTGCCAGAGCGGCCACCACTGCCGCCATCATCCCCTTGCTGTTCACTGCACTGTGTTCCTCGTCGAAGGCGGTCACGCCGCCGGGACCGCAGTGTCGAGGCGGTGGCCGTAACGGATCGAGGGTGCTGCCGGGCCCGTGGCGCAAATTCGGCGTAAATCCCGCGGACCGGGGCCACATGCCAGCAGCGCGGTATCATGGCGCCCTGTTTCCAGGAACCAACCGCGTGGACGCCATCCTGACTCCGGTATCGATCGGCGAGCTGATCGACAAGATCACCATTCTCGAGATCAAGGCCGAGCGCATCGACGATGCCGCCAAGCTGAGCAACGTGCGCACCGAGCTGGACGGCCTGCTGCCGTTGCTGCAGCTGCAGCTGCAGGCTCAGCCGGCGCTGGCCGTGCTGAAGCAGCAGCTGAAGGCGATCAACGAGCGCATGTGGGACATCCAGGACCAGCTGCGCGACAAGGAAGCGGCCCAGGTGTTCGACGATGCCTTCATCCAGTTGGCGCGTGGTGTCTATGGCACCAATGGCGAGCGCGTGCAGGTGAAGAACGAGATCAACCGCGTGGCCGGTTCGGCCCTGGTGGAAGAAAAGCAGTACCAGGGCGAGTAACGCCACCTCAATCAGCGTCGATCAGATGGCGGAAGCGGAACAGCTCGCCATCGTTGCGGATGCCCAGCTTGCGGTACGCCGCTCGCTTCTGCGTGCTGATGGTGCTGGCTGCACGCCCACTGCGGCGTGCCATCTCGCCGGTGCTGCAACCACGCAGCACCCACTGCAGGACGGTGCGCTCGCGGGTACTCAACCGTGGTGAACGCATGGACTGCTGGCGCTGCCGACGGGACTGGTTCAACTGTGCACGCAGCTCCGGCGGCACGAAGCGCCCGCCACGGGCAACCACGCTCACTGCCCGCAGCAGCATCTGCGGCGCGCAGGCCTTGGACAGGAATCCGCGCGCACCGGCCTGCAGGGCCAAGGACACGACACCCGCGTTGCAGTGCGCGGACAGCACCAGGATCGGCACTGCCGGCCAATGGCGTGATAGGTGCCGCAGCAGTTCCAGGCCTTCGCCGCTGTCACCGATCGGCAAGGCGTCGACCAGCAGCAGATCGATCGCGGCCGCCTGCTGCTGCAGGCGCTGCAGCAGATCACCGCTGCGGCCGTAGCTTCCATCCACCTGCAGGCCCGCCTGCCGGGCCAGGACTTCCTGCACGCCATGCCGCAACAGCGGGTGTGGATCCAGCAGCAAGAGGCGGCAGGGAGAATCGCGGGGCGACGGAAACGTGGGCATCGTTGCATTCCTGCAGAACAGGCCACTCACCCTAGGGCGCAGCCGACGCCTGCGGAATCCAATTCGTTGCAATGCCGCCCTTCCGCCGCGACACGGTCAGGTAGCGTTTGCCCAGCCGGAAACGCAACAGGCCCGGCATGGGCCGGGCCTGTCGAGGCATCTTCGGCGCGCAGGCGCGCCGAAGAAGCAATTACCAGCTGAAGCGCGGGCCGACGGTGTATTCCTTGTCGCCGTCGCGGTTCATCTTCAGCTCGCCGTTCAGGCCCCAGTTCTGGTTCAGCTTGACCTGACCACCCAGGCGGCCGTACCACTGGCCTTCCGGATTGATGCCGTGCTTCTTCGAGAAATCTTCGTAGCCGACCATGCCGTAGACTTCGGCGTGGGCACCGAAGGCGGTGCGGATACCGGCTTCAGCGCTGTAGCCATTGAAGTCCAGGCCGTGCTTCTGGTCGCGCTTCTGGTAGGCAACGCGGGCAACAAAGTCGGTGGTCGGAGCGATTTCAACGTTGTAGCCGGCGCCGATCTTCCACTGGTCCAGCTTGATGTTGGTGTGGTCGATTTCCTGGCGGCTGTACTCACCGAAAGCGTGGAAGTTCGGCAGGAAGCCGTACGAACCCTTCACGCCCCAGCCGTCGGCCTTGAACGCGTCGATGTCGGTCTTGGCGTAGTCGGCTTCGGCGTAGTTGTACGACAGGTTCTCAGCAGCCGAGGCGGTGAACGGCAGGGCAGCGGCCAGTGCCAGAGCAATCAGCGAATTCTTCATGGGGGTACACCTTTACTTTCTTATGGTGTGCAGCAGCGCCAGGGCGCCATCGCATCGGGAATGTAAATTCTCCGTTATTCGCCACAACGCTCCCTGAAAACAGCGGTCTTCGCATTGCTGAATTTTTTGCCTTGATTCAGGCTGTCTCTGGCATACGCGCGCGGCGCGCGTGCATTTGTGATTCGTCGTCGATTGCAACAGGAGGTTGCCTTGTACGTTTCCGATCCGCCGCTGGTGCCTGTTCGCGCCGCGCTCCTGGCATGCGCTGCCCTGTTCCCGATCCACGCTGCGCACGCACTGCAGGCCGCTGACTACCAGCGCGCCGAACGCGTGCATGACAGTCACCTTCGCGGTGCGCTGCGCAATGCTTCGGTGCTGCCCCACTGGCTGGCCGATGGGCGCTTCTGGTACGAACGCGAAACCACGCAGGGCCGGCGCCACGCGGTACTGGTCGATCCAGTCCAGGCCACACGCCAGATCCTGTTCGAACCCGATGCGCTGGACGCTGCGGTTGCACCTCTCGGCGCCAGCGGACCACGCCTGCGCTTGAACAACGTGCAGGTACTGGATGGAGGCCTGCGCCTGCAGTTCAACGGCGAGGCGGCGATCAGCTGTCAATGGCCACGCCTGCAGTGCGTGCCTTCGCAGGACGCAGCGCCAGCGGCCGATGCACTGCCATCGCCCGGCGGTGATGCCTGGCTGCAGGTACGCGATCACAACCTGTGGCTGCACTCGCCCGGAACGGCAGCACGAGCGCTGACCAGCGGCGGTGAATCCAATCATGGCTATGGCGTGCTGCCGGACTTCACCCTGCGCGGCATTCCCCGCCGCCAGGGCCGGATGCCGACGCGGCCGTTCGCGGTCGGCTGGTCACCGGATGGCCGCTACGTGGCCGGCATCCGCTACGACGAACGCGCGCTGCAGGACTACCCCTATCTGGAAAGCAGCCCGACCCACAGCGCGCGGCCGCGCGTGCATACCGTGAAGCTAGGTGTGCTGGGCGATGCACAGCAGGTCCGCGACAGCCTGTATGTGATCGATATCCTCAGCGGCAGGCAGCATGACATCGTGCTGCCCGAGGGCTGGAACACGCTCAGTGAGGCCGGCATCCTGGGTTGGGACGGTGATCGGTTGTATGCCGTGATCGCGCACTTCGGCACACCGCGCAGGCTGCGCCTGGTGGAGATCAATGCCAACAGCGGTGCATTGCGTACGGTTCTGGAAGAGGCCAGCGACACCCGCCTGCAGCTCAACGTGTATTCCTACAACCGGCCAGCGGTGGCCATCCTGCCCGGCCAGGACGCGGCGGTGTGGTTCTCGCAGCGCGATGGCTGGGGCCATCTGTACCGGGTGCGCCTGTCCGATGGCAAGGTGCTGCGCCAGCTCACCCGCGGCAAATGGGTGGTGCGTGACCTGCTGGGTGTGGACGCTGCGGGTGGCTGGGCGTACTTCAGCGCCGGTGGCGTCGACGGTGGCGACCCCTACGTGCGCGGCCTGTACCGGGTATCGCTGCAGGGCGGCCCGGTCCAGCGCCTGGCCGCCGATGGCAACGACCACATGGCCGATGCCGGTACCGGCGCGCTGTTCGGGGCGCGCGCGCCCCAGGCGCTGTCGCCTGGTGGTGGCTATCTGGTAGATACCGTTTCCCGTCTCGACCAGCCACCACGCACCGTGCTGCGGGCCAGCGATGACGGCCGTGAAGTGATGGTGCTGGAAACAGCCGATGACAGCGCGATCGTTGCTGCCGGCTGGCGTCCACCACGGCGCGAGCGGCTGCTGGCCGCCGATGGGCGCACGCCGATCTTCGCCACCGTCTACCTGCCCCGTGACTATCGCGATGACGGCAGCTTCCCGGTGATCGACGCGATGTACGGTGGTTCCTTCATCAGCAATGCGCCGGTGACCTACGCCGAGGCGGTGTCTGCCTTGAACCCGGTGTCACGCGCCAGCCTGGCCGAACTCGGCTTCATGGTGGTCAGCATCGATGCGCGTGGCACCGGTGGCCGCGACAAGGCGTTCCATGACAGCAGCTTCCTGCACGCCGCCGATGTGCAGCTGGATGACCATGTGGCCGCGCTGCGCCAGCTGGGCGAACGCTACCCGGGCATCGACCTGCAGCGGGTCGGCATCTACGGGCATTCGTTCGGCGGCTACAGTGCAGCGCGCGCCGTGCTGCGCTATCCGGCGTTCTACAAGGTGGGCGTGGCCTCGGCCGGCAGCCACAATTTCCAGGGCATGTACGGCGGCGCCCTGCACGGCATGGACCGGCTGTTCGGTGGCGTGCTGCCAGCTACGGCCATGGCCGATGGCGTGCCGGCGCCCTTTGCCGGGCTCGACAATGCGGCACTGGCCGGCAACCTGCGCGGGCATCTGCTGCTGGTCTATGGCGAACTGGACGAGAACGCGCCACCGGCGCTGACCCTGCAGCTGGCCGCCGCCCTGAACAAGGCCCAGCGCCGCTACGACCTGCTGTACCTGGCCCGGCAGGACCACGAACTGTTCCGCAACGACGCCAGCTACACGCACCGCATGTGGGACTACTTCGTGCGCCACCTGGCCGGCCAGCAGCCACCGGATACGGTGCTGGCACCGCTGCCCGGTGGCCCGGGCTGAACAGGCGCACACAGGATGTCGATCCCCGACGCCCTGGTTCGTCGGGTACTTGAAGGCCGTGCATGCGGCACGGTCCATCCGGAGGCAGGCAATGAGCTACATCGATGGTTTCGTCCTGGCGGTGCCCACCGCCAACAAGAAGAAGTTCCTCGCCCATGCACGCACAGGGGATCCCGTTTTCATCGAGTACGGCGCGCTGCGCGTGGTCGAGTGCTGGGGTGACGACGTACCGCACGGCAAGACCACCGATTTTTTCGGCGCGGTGAAAGCCACGCCGGACGAGACGGTGGTGTTTTCCTGGATCGAATGGCCGGACAAGCCGACCCGCGACGCCGGCATGAAGAAGATGATGGAAGACCCGAGGTTTGATCCGGCAACGAATCCGATGCCATTCGACGGCGCGCGGATGATCTACGGTGGCTTCGTGCCGATCTACGAACTGACCCGCTGAACCGGGCGGACGTGCTCAGCGCGCGTCCGTTGCATCGCTGCCAGCGGCATGGCCGGCGCCCAGTGCGGCGCCGGCGCCGAGGCCCACACCGCCCATGCCGGCCCCCATTCCGCCACCGCCACCGCCGCCTCCACCCGCACGACCGCCCTTGGCATCGCCGTCGTTGCGGCCCTTGCCACCACCACTGGAACCGCCCGGCCGGGTCGGCCCCTGCGGCGGAATCTGCAGGTCGGTCGGGATGGGGGCCAGATCCAGCGCTTCGCGCACGAAGTCGCGCAGCGAGACCACCAGTTCGTGGAGGTGCACCGGCCGCCCCTGTGCCAGTTCGTTGGCCGCACGCGCGGCCAGCCGCACCTGCTCGTCGGTGCCCAGCAACAGGATGTCCGACAGTGCCGCTTCAACCGCATCGCGGATGCGGCGCGCGCGATCCGAGCGGGGTTCGGCGATGCCTTCGGCATTTTCGCGCTGGCGCAGGTCGCGGCGATGGCTGGGATCCACACCCAGTTCGCCAGTGAACGACCCGCCCAGGGTCTTGTAGGCCGCCATCAGCGTGCGCAGCCGTTCGTTGATCTGCCGGTTCTCGCGCTCGCGGCGCTGTTGCAGGGTCTGCATCACCAGCAGGCGGATGCCCACGCCCAGCAGGGTGATCAGGACCAGGCCGGCCAACGTGGACAGCACGCCCTGCCAGGAACTGAAGTCGATACCACGCATGCCCGGGGCTCCTGCAGGAAGAACCTGCATCTTGCCCCAGACCGTGCCCCAGAAACGCGAAAGGCCCCACCACCCGTTGGGTGGCAGGGCCTTCGGTCACGGCGCGATTACTTGCGCTTGGCGACCTTGCGCACGGCCTTCTTGGCCGGAGCCTTCTTGGCGGCGACCTTCTTCAGCGGCGCAGCCTTCTTGGCGACCGTCTTGCGGGTGGCGGCAACCTTCTTGCCCACCGCCTTCTTGGCAACGGCGGTCTTCTTGCCGACAACCTTCTTGGCAGCAGCGGTCTTCTTGCCGACGGCCTTCTTGGCGACAGCAGCCTTCTTGCCGACAACCTTCTTGGCGGCCGCGGTCTTCCTGGTGGCGACCTTCTTGGTAGCGGCAACCTTCTTGCCGACAACCTTCTTCGCAGCCACGGCCTTCTTGCCAGCGACCTTCTTGGCGGCGACGGTCTTCTTGGCCACGGCCTTCTTGGCGGTGGCGACCTTCTTGCCGACAACCTTCTTGGCGGCCGCGGTCTTCTTGGCAACGGTCTTCTTCGCGACGGCGGCCTTCTTGGTGGCAGCCTTCTTCACGGTAGCGACCTTCTTGCCAGCAGCCTTGGTGGTCTTCTTGGCAGCGGCGGCCTTCTTGGTCACAGCCTTGCCTGCAGCCGCCTTCTTCTTGGCCACTTCCTTCTTCAGGGCAGCGGCTTCGGCCTTGGCGTTCTTCTTGGCGGCTTCCAGCTTCTTCTTGGCGTTGGCAACAGTCTTGCCGACCGACTTGGCAGCCTTCTCGGCCTTCTTGGCAACGGTCTTCTCGACCTTGGCCACGGCCTTCTTGGCCTTGGCAACGCGGGTGCCGGCAGCCTTGGTGGCGCGCTTGACGGTCTTCTTGACCGACTTCACTGCGTCTTCGGCAGCGTGGGCGATGGTCTCGCCAACGTTGGTGGCGGTTTCTTTGACGTTCTCGACGGCGTCGGTCACGACCGACACACCATTACCGTTGCTCATGTTGCCCTCCTGCGGGCCTTAAGTATCAAAACGGGGGCGATGCTATACCGACATTGACGATCGTGGAACGGGGCATGCGCCCGCAATCGCATCTGCTGCGACGGTAATGGTGTAGCCCAGCACCCTCTCGAGCACAGTGGGTTGACAGGAAACCCCTTTTTTTCAGTGCTGCGCCGCACGGTGCGGGTAGCGGCAGGTGCTGCCTGCGCGCACCTGCCCGAGTGCGGCGAAAGGCATGCGATATGGCGCATCGCGGCACCAGGATGCGCAGAACTGCGCAAGTATCAGCCTGTATCCACACGCGCTTCGGCAGACGTCGGCACATTGCGAAGCACGCCCGACGTTGTCGCCACCGCCCCACAGATGGCGACGCCGACCCGCGTTCCGGGCGCCCGGTTTTCATGGCGCATTTATCCAGATCGCGACACACTCATTCAGCTTGTTTTACCGTAGGGCCGAACCGCCCCCACCCACGCCAGCGAACCGACTCCCATGCGACCGCTTCCCACCCTGCTCACGCTCGCAATCGCCGCCGCCTTCGGTGGCTTCGTTGCCACCGGCATCAATGCCCACCTGGACAACCGCGCCGACGCCGCGCCGCTGCCTGCGGTACTGCCGACCACGGCGGCATTGCCGGCCTCGGTGGCCGGACAGGCGGTGCCGTCGCTGGCACCGATGCTGGAGAAAGCGATGCCGGCCGTGGTCAGCGTCAACACCAAGCAGGTGGTGCGCGTGCGCAACCCCTTCTTCAACGACCCGTTCTTCCGCCGCCTGTTCCCGGACATCCCGCAGGAACGCATCAACGAATCGCTGGGCTCGGGCGTGATCATCGACGCCAAGGAGGGCCTGGTGCTGACCAACCACCACGTCATCGACAACGCCGATGACGTGCAGGTGACACTGGCCGACGGGCGCACGGTCAAGGCCGAGTTCCTCGGTTCGGACCGCGATACCGACATCGCGCTGATCCGCATCCCGGCGCAGAACCTGACCGACATCAAGCTCGGCAACAGCGACCAGCTTCGGGTCGGTGACTTCGTGGTGGCCATCGGCAACCCGTTCGGTTTCAGCCAGACGGTCACCTCCGGCATCGTCTCGGCGGTGGGCCGCAGCGGCATCCGCGGGCTGGGCTACCAGAACTTCATCCAGACCGATGCGTCGATCAACCCGGGCAACTCCGGTGGCGCACTGGTCGACCTGCAGGGCCAGCTGGTCGGCATCAATACCGCCAGCTTCAACCCGCAGGGCAGCATGGCCGGCAACATCGGCCTGGGCCTGGCGATCCCCTCCAACCTGGCGCGCAGCGTGGTCGACCAGCTGGTCAAGCACGGCGTAGTGGTGCGCGGCACGCTGGGCGTGGAGAGCCAGAACCTGACCGCGCAGATCGCGCAGGGCCTGGGCCTGGGCGAAAGCCGTGGCGCACTGATCACCCGCGTGCTGGCCGGTTCGGCCGCTGCGACCGCCGGCCTGAAGCCGGGCGACGTGGTGGTCTCGGCCAACGGCCAACGCGTGGACAGCGCCGAAGCCCTGCACAACGTGGAAGGCCTGGCGGCGGTCGGCAGCACGCTGACGCTGGACGTGCGCCGCGAGGGCAAGCCGCTGCAGATCAAGGCAACCTTGAAGGAACAGGCGCGCGCGGTCAGCGGTGAGAGCCTGGACCCGCGCCTGACCGGGGCCACCTTCGTCGACCTGCCCGAGTCGCTGCGCCAGTCCGGTGTCGGTGGCGTGCTGGTCAGCGAGGTGAAGCGCGGCAGCCGCGCGGCCACCAACGGCCTGCAGCAGGGCGACATCATCACCGATGCCACCGTGGGCGAATTCGCCGACCTGGCCAGCTGGCGCGCCAACTTCCAGCAGCGCCCGCCGACCCTGGTGATACGCGTGCTGCGCAACAATGGCCAGCAGCAGGGCCAGCTCGTGATGCGCTGATCGCCCTGCCGTAACACCCCCTATACCCCGGCAATGCTATTGCTGTCAGTCCAGGTCGGCACCGCCGACTCCCGTTCCCCCATCGCAACAGGAGTGATTCGATGAGCCCCACCAATACCGAGAACCTGAAGGAACACCTGGGTGAAGCCGGTTCCCACCTGAAGCAGGCCGCGTCGGCCGCCGGCGGTGCGATCAAGGGTGCAACCGGCGCAGCCGGCGACGAACTGCGCATCGGCAAGGCCAACGTCAAGGCTGAACTGTCAGACAGCGCGCTGTCCGGCCTGGCCGCCGCCGAGTTTGGTGGTGCAGCCGCCAAGGAACAGGTCGACGCGCTGATGGACAAGGGCAAGGACCTGATCGACAGCGCCGCTGAGCTGATCCGTGAACGTCCGCTGGCCTCGTTCGGTGTCGCCTTCGCTGCCGGCTGGATCATCGCCAAGCTGGCCCGCGGCAGCAGCGACAAGTAAGCCGCGGCGTGAGCGAAGACAACGCGCAAGCGCCTGATCCGGCGGCTACCCCGCCGCTGGATGAGAGCATCCGCCAGGTCGGCGAGGCCGGTCGTGCCGCTGCCGATTCTGCCAAGCACACGCTGCGCTCGCTGCGCCGGTTGGCCTCGGCCGACTTCGCGCTGGCGCGTAGTGCATTCGGTCGCGCGCTGGCCTGGGCCGGCGTGGCGATCGTGTTCGGTGCCTCGGCCTGGCTGCTGATGGCCGCCACCCTCATCGCCCTGCTGCAGAGCTGGGGCCTGAGCTGGCTGCAGGCGCTGCTGATCACCTCGCTGCTGAGCCTGGCCGTCACCGGTTATGCGATCTGGCGGGTGTCCTACTTCTTCCACCACACCGGCATGCACGCTACCCGGCGCCAGCTGTCACGCCTGGGCCTGTTCGACGAACCCAGCGAAGACGATCCCGATGCCGAGGTGCAGCTGCCCGAGGGCAAGCCATGAAGTTCGGCGCGCTGCAACGGCGGGTGAAACGCTGCGAACAGGTGGTGACCGTGCGCCTGGGCGAAACCCAGGACCACTGGTCCACGCTCAGCGACGTCTGGCGAAAGGGCTGGTCGCCGCTGCGTATCGTGGTGGTCGGCCTGGCCGGTGGCTTCATCGCCGGCAAGCTGGAAGTGCCGGGCAAGGTCAACGGTGCCCGCTGGCTGCAGATGGTGGGTTCGGTCTCGAACCTGTTCGCCAGTGCACAGGCGGCGTTCGCCACGGCGATGGCGGCGCAGGCCGCAGCCACTGCCGACGACGCGGCTGAGGAAGCCGACGAAGCCAGCGAACAGGCACAGGCGGCGGCCTCCGCTGCCGAGCCACGGCCGGCACCGGCTCCACGTTCCGTGCCGGAGCCAGAGCCGGAACCAGACCCGCGCGGACCGCGTCCGGCCGAAGCGGCTACCGAGCTGTCCGAACGTTGATCCATGGAATCCGCCGCGCCGATCGCGGCCGGCGGATAATGCGCTCCCCTTCCCGGTTGGTGCGTCGATGAGCGAGTCCCTCCTGTCCCCGTCACCGGCCGGCCCCGAACAGCCCGACGCCCCGTTGCCGCCACCGTCGCGTCCGCGCGGACCGATGTCGCTGGTGGTGCTGGCGACCCTGGCGGTGGGCTACACGCTGTGGGCGGCACAGGACATCATCCTGCCGGTGCTGCTGGCGATGTTCTTCGCACTGGTCGGCAATCCGATCCTGCGCCTGCTGCAGAAGCTGTGGATTCCGCGTGCGCTGGGCGCTCTGCTGATCCTCGGCGCGGGCCTGGGCGTGACCGGTTCGCTGGCGGTGCAGTTGATCGGCCCGGCAATGGAATGGGCACAGGAAGCACCGCAGCAGCTGCGCAAGATCGCCCGCCAGGTGCAGGACCTGACCAAGCCGGTGCAGCAGGCCAACCAGGCCGCGGAGAACTTCGCCCGCGTGGCCGGTGGCGACAGCAACCGCAAGGTGCAGGTGATCCGCGCCCAGCTCGATGACCCGTACCGCATGTTGACCCGTGCGCCGCGGCTGGCCGCCTCGGTGCTGGCGGTGGTGCTGCTGACCCTGTTCTTCATGATCTACGGGCAGAGCCTGCAACGCGCGGCGATCGCCCTGTTCCCGAACCGTCAGCAGCAGCGCTTCACCAGTGACATCCTGCGTTCGATCGAGCGCGAGGTGTCGCGCTATGTGCTGACCATCAGCGTGATCAACACCCTGGTCGGGCTGGTGTTCGCCGGCGTACTGATGCTGCTCGGCATCGGCCTGCAGGAAGCGTTGCTGTGGGGCACGGTGGCCGCACTGCTGAATTTCGCTCCGTATGTGGGTCCGTTGATCGGCGTGGCGCTGATGCTGCTGATGGGCTTCGTGGAATTCCGCGACCCGCTGCAGGCCCTGCTGCCAGCCGCCGCCTACCTGGGCCTGCACACCCTGGAAGGGCAGATGGTGACCCCGATCGTGCTGGGCCGTCGCATGAAACTGTCGCCACTGGTGCTGATCCTTGCGCTGATGGTGTTCGGCTGGGCCTGGGGCATGATCGGGCTGCTGCTGGCGGTGCCGCTGCTGGTCTGCATCAAGCTGGTGCTGGCGCGGCTGGACGGGATGCAGGGCTGGGCGCGTCTGCTGGAATGAAAGCCCGCGCGGGCAGGGGTAGAATGGCGGGGTGAATTTCCCCGTCCAAGCCATCACCCTCGACCTTGACGACACGCTGTGGCCGTTCGCTCCGATCGGCGCCCGCATCGACCTGGTCCTGCACGAGTGGATGCGTGAGCACAGCCCCGCCACGGCCGAGATGTATCCGGTGGCGGCGATGCGCGAACTGCGCGAGCGCCTGTACCACGCCCATCCGCACCTCCATCACGACCTGAGCGCACTGCGCCGGCTGACCCTGCACGAAGCGCTGCACACCAGTGGTGCCAGCCTGGATCTGCTGGAGCCGGCGTATGACGTGTTCTTCGCCGCGCGCAACCAGGTCGAGTGCTACCCCGATGCGATCGACGCACTGGCGCGGATTGCCGCGCGGGTGCCGGTGGCGGCGCTGAGCAACGGCAATGCCGATCTGGAGCGGATCGGCCTGGCCCATCATTTCGCCTTCCAGCTGGGCGCGCGCGAACACGGCGCGGCCAAGCCGGAGGCGAGCATCTTCCACGCCGCCTGCACCCGCCTGGGTGTTGCGCCGGCACAGGTACTGCACGTCGGCGACCACGCCGAAATGGACGTGGCCGGGGCGATCGCCGCCGGCCTGCGCGGCTGCTGGATCAACCGCGAAGCAGCCACCTGGACCCATCCGCAGCTGCAGCCGGACCTGCAGTTCGACACCCTCACCGGCCTGGCCGACTGGTTGGATGCCAACCTCGACGCTGCCGCACCCCGGAGTACCTGACGCATGAGCGAGATCACTGGTTTCACTGCCGACACCGCCGCAGCACTGCCGCTGTACGTGCTGGACCGCGAGCAGTTCGCGTCCTGGAAGGACGGCCAGCCAGCCGCCA
This sequence comes from Stenotrophomonas genospecies 3, assembly GCF_054473855.1. Classification (NCBI taxonomy): domain Bacteria; kingdom Pseudomonadati; phylum Pseudomonadota; class Gammaproteobacteria; order Lysobacterales; family Lysobacteraceae; genus Stenotrophomonas; species Stenotrophomonas genospecies 3. The sequence continues at coordinate 89,783 of NZ_JBTMUR010000014.1, read as the reverse complement.
CCCAGGCATGGCTGGCGTCGCAGGGCTTCACCGCCGGTGCCTTCACCACGGCGTTGCTGCCCGGCGCCGATGGCCTGGCCGGTGCGGTGATCGGCGTGGGTGATCGTGGCGATGCCTACAGCTACTCGCATGCCCCGCATGCCCTGCCGGAAGGCAGCGTGTGGCAGCTGGCCAGCGAACTGCCGGCCGCCGAACTGGCGCTGCTGCAGCTGGGCTGGGGCCTGGGCAGCTACCGCTTCGATCGCTACCGCAAGCGCCACCGTGCACCGGCACGCCTGGTAGCTGAGCCGACCGGCGAAGTGGCCGACCTGATCGCCGCCAGCCTGCGCGTGCGCGACTGGGTCAACACCCCGACCGAAGACATGGGTCCGCAGCAGCTGGAAGACGCCGCGCGCGCGCTGGCCGATGCGCACGGTGCGCAGGTCGAGGCGATCACCGGCGATGAACTGCTGAAGCAGAACTTCCCGGCCATCCATGCCGTCGGCCGCGCCTCGCACCGCGCTCCGCGCCTGGTCGTGCTGCGCTGGGGCAAGGACACCGATCCGGCACTGGTGCTGGTCGGCAAGGGCGTGTGCTTCGATACCGGCGGCCTGGACATCAAACCGGCCGACGGCATGCGCAACATGAAGAAGGACATGGGCGGTGCCGCGCATGCACTGGCCCTGGCCGGCCTGGTGATGGCGCGCGGCCTGCCGGTGCGCCTGACCCTGCTGGTGCCGGCGGTGGAAAACGCGATCGGCCCCGATGCCTTCCGCCCGGGCGAAGTGATCGCCACCCGCAAGGGCCTGAGCGTGGAGATCGACAACACCGACGCCGAAGGCCGCGTGATCCTGTGCGATGCGCTGACCTTCGCCAGCGAACAGAAGCCGGACCTGGTACTGGACTTCGCCACCCTTACCGGCGCCGCGCGCATTGCGCTGGGCCCGGACCTTCCGGCGCTCTTCAGCAACGACGACAGCGTGGCGCAGCAGTGGCTGCAGGCCGGCGACGCGACCCGCGACCCGGTCTGGCGCATGCCGCTGTGGCGCCCCTACCTGCGTTACCTGAGCAGCGGCATCGCCGACCTGGCCAACGCCGGTTCGCGCATGGCCGGCTCGGTCACCGCCGCGCTGTACCTGGAACGCTTCCTGGAAGACGGCCAGCGCTGGGCGCATCTGGACGTGTATGCCTGGAACGACGGCGAACGCCCGGGCCGGCCGGCTGGCGGTGAAGCACTGGCGCTGCGTTCGGCGTGGGCGATGCTGAAGCAGCGCTACAGCTGATCGGGTGGGTGCCGACCTTGGTCGGCACGCCGTCCCCGGCAAACTTGACGAAAAATTGAATACCGGGCCTGGAAGGGTTCTGCGAGGATGTGTGGGTCGACCACCCACACGCTCCGTGAAGGCAGGACTCCGACCATGTCGCTCTTCCGCTACACCCGCGTCGGCCAGACACCGGGCGCGCCGCGCAAGCATTCCCCCCTGCTCTGGATCGCACTGATCGCACTCATTCTGGGTGCGGTGGCGCTGGCCTTCGCCTGGTTGGCCGGCTGGATTGGCGGCCGCCTGACCGCGCAGCGCTTCACCGACACCATCGAGGCCACCGGCCCGGCCCATCCGGGCTTCCGCCGTGCGCACAGCAAGGGCGTGTGTGTAAGCGGTTGGTTCGAACCCAGTGCGCAGGCCCCCACCCTGTCCAGCGCCCGCGTGTTCTCGCAGCGCCGCGTGCCGGTGATGGGTCGCCTGTCGATCGGCGGCGGCGACCCCTACGGCGCCGACAACACCGCACGCGTACGCAGCCTCGCGGTACAGATGGTCAGCGATGATGGCCAGGAATGGCGCATGGCGATGAACAGCTTCCCGTTCTTCGCCGTGCCCAACGCCGAGGCGTTCTACGCGCAGACGCGCGCCTCCATCCCGGACCCGGCCACCGGCAAGCCCGACCCGCAGAAAATGGCCTCGGTGCTGGCGAAATACCCCAGTGCACAAGCGTTCCAGCAGTGGGCCAAGACCGCGCCGTGGACCAGCAGCTGGGCTGACACCACCTTCAACAGCGTCAACAGCTTCTGGTTCACCAACGCGCAGGGCCAGAAACGCGCGGTGCGCTGGCGCTGGCAGCCGCAGGCGCCGGTGGTCGAGATGGATGCGGAAACGCGCAAGAAGGCCAGCGTCGATTTCCTCAGCCAGGAACTGCAGCAGCGCCTGGCCAGCGGCCCGGTGCGCTGGAACCTGGTCGTGACCACCGCCGAGCCCGGCGATGCCATCGAAGATCCGTCGGTGCCGTGGCCCGAGTCGCGTGATCAGGTGGTGGCCGGCGTGCTCAGCCTGGACCGCCTGCAGTCGCAGGAAGAAGGCGCCTGCGGCCAGATCAACTTCGATCCGCTGATCCTGCCCAGTGGCGTGCGTGGCAGTGACGATCCGATCCTGGCCGCCCGCTCGGCGGTGTATTCGCAGTCCTTCAACCGCCGCGAACGCGAGCGCGCCACCGGCAACGTCGAGCAACCGAAGGAGGCCGCACGATGAGCACCGGCAACGGCCACTTCAATCTGCTCGCGCGCGTGCTGCACTGGTCCATGGCGCTGATGATCATCGCCATGCTGTTCATCGGCGTGACCATGGTCGCCTCGCTGCACCTGCGGCCGATGCTGATCGACCTGCACCGCCCGCTGGGCATCGCCATCGGCGTACTGGTGCTGTTGCGCCTGTACAACCGGCTGCGCCATCGTCCGCCACCGCTGCCGGCGGATCTGCCGGTATGGCAGGTGATGGCGGCCAAGGCCTCGCACTGGATGCTGTATGCACTGATGCTGGCGATGCCGCTGATCGGCTGGGCGATGCTGTCGGCCGGCGGTTACCCGATCGTGCTGTGGGGCGGCCTGCACCTGCCGCCGATCGTACCGCACACCCCGGCGCTGTATGCCGCGTTGCGTAACGCGCACAGCCTGCTGGCCTATGTGTTGTTCGCCACGGTGCTGATGCACGTGGGTGCGGCGCTGTTCCACCTGTGGGTGCGGCGGGATGGCGTGTTCCAGGCGATGGCGCGCGGGAAGGATTGAACGGGTTCGCCGGGCGTTCCCAGCGGATCGTTTCCGCGACCGCGGGGGGGGGGGGGGGCACTTTCTTTGCGCGCAAAGAAAGTAACCAAAGAAACGCTCCGCCGGCCGCGAGCCGGCGCGCTTCGCACGCCGGTGCCCTGCGCTCCTCGGTCCGGCGAGGGACGGTGCGGGAACTCGCTGCGCTCAGACACCCGCACCTCTTCGCCCTCGCCGGACCTGCGGTGCTCGGCTCGCTTGAAGGCGGACTGGAAGGTCAAGATCAACGGCAACAGCATCCACGCATGGCGTGGATCTACTGGGTGCAGCTTCTGCCTTTGACGTTGGGTCCGCCTTGAGCGAGCCGAGCATCGCAGGGGAATCAGGGGCGAAGAGGCGCCGGTGTCTGAGCGCAGCGAGTTCGGCGCCGTCCCCTGATTCCCCGAGAAGCGCAGGGCACCGGTGCGTAGCACCGGCTCGCGCTCTGGCGGCGTGTTTCTTTGGTTACTTTCTTTGCACGAGCAAAGAAAGTGACACCCCCTCCGCGGTCGCGGAAACAATCCGCCGGGCAGCGCCCGGCGCTACCAGCGCGGCGGCGCACGCCCCTACAACCACCCCTTCTGCCGCGCCAGCCGGTACGCCTCGATGCGATTGGCCACACCCAGCTTGCCGATGCACTCGGACAGGTAATTGCGCACCGTACCGTGCGACAACCCCAGCTGCTCGGCGATCTCGCTGGCGGTGCGGCCCTCGCCCGCCAGCCGCAGCACGCGGCGTTCGCGGTCGGTCAGCGGGTCGGCCTGCGACCACGCATCCAGTGCCAGCTGCGGGTCGATCGCGCGGATGCCCTGCTTCACCTTGCGCAGGGCATCGGCCAGGTTCTCGGCCGGTGCGTCCTTCAGCAGGTAGCCCAGCACGCCAGCTTCCAGCGCGCGGCGCAGGAAACCGGCGCGGGCGAAGGTGGTCACGATCACCACCTTGATCGGCAGTTCGTGGCGGGCGATGCGTTGCGCCAGCTCCAGCCCGCTCAGGCCCGGCATCTCGATGTCGGTCACGAGGATGTCCGGCTGCAGCTGCTGCAACATCCGCCAGGCGGCCTCGCCATCGGCAGCACTGCCCAGCACTTCGATGTCCGGCTCCAGGCCCAGCAGCGCCGACAGTGCGCCGCGCACCATGGCCTGGTCTTCGGCCAGCAGGATGCGGATCATGCGGCACCGTCCTGCGCCAACGACGTGGGCGACAGCGGCGTGGTCGCGGCCATCAACGGCACGCGTACCGTCAGCACGGTGCCCGCCCCGCGCGGCGACTGCAGCGTCAACTGGCCACCCAGTGCTGCGGCCCGCTCACGCATGCCACTCAACCCATTGCCCTCGGCCTGCACGCCGCCACGGCCGTCATCGCGTATCTGCATCGCCAACTGTCGTTCCTCAAGCATGAAATCCACCTGCACCCGGGTCGCCTGCGCATGGCGCACGATGTTGGTCGCCGCCTCGCGCAGCACCAACGCCAGCCCGCGCTCCACCTCCACCGGCATCGCAGGTGGCGCCGTGTACTGCAGATGTACCTGCTGGCATTCCAGCAGCAGACGCGCCGACGCCAGTTCCCCCGCCAGATCACTGGCGCGGATGCCGGTCACTGCACTGCGCACCTGTGCCAGCGCTTCGCGTGCAATGTCCTCGGCCTCGCCGATCTCCTGCCGTGCACGCGCGTCATCGCGATCGTAAAGCTTGCGTGCCAGCTCCAGCTTCAGCGTGATCAGCGACAGCGTGTGCCCCAGCAGGTCGTGCAGGTCGCGGCCGATACGCTCGCGCTCGGCGGTGGTGGCCAGTCGCCGCACCTCGTCCTGCGACAGCTGCAGGGCAACGTCGCGCTGCTGGCTCAGGGCCTCCACGTTCACCACCAGCCCGACGATGAACGACACCGCCGGCATCCACACCATGGCCTGCCACGGATAGCCGAAGTACAGCGCGGTGCCGCAGAACAGCAGGTTCAGCGCGGTCAGCTGCAGCAGGTACGCCCACCAGCTGCTGCGCCCGCTCATGCGGATCATCACGCAGCCGAACACGAAGTAGCTCAGTCCCGAGGGGTACCAAGGCAGCAGTACCAGCGCCATCACGATCATGCCCAGCGCATAGCGCCACCCATGGTGCCGTGGCGACAGCATCACCCTGGCATAGAGCAGCAGGAACAGCGGGTAGCTGGCCAGGGTCAGCAGCAGCCAGCGCAGCGTGAAGCCATTGCCCAGCACCGGGGTGAGGAAGATCCATACCGACCACAGCAGGTGGATCGCTCCGCTCCAGGGCGACTTGCCACGTCGCAGCAGTTCGGCCACGGCCGAATCCGGCGCAGGGCGCAGCAGGGACGCAAGCCAGCTCGACGACACGGGAGAATCCAGGCGGGGACGATCGCTGCCGATCATGCCAGTTCAGCCGATCCGGCGCAGGCGACGGCGCGCCAGCAGCAGCGCCACCACCGTGACCGCCAGCAGCACCAGCAGGTGGCCGGCCACGCTGCCCACCGACGGCAGCCCGACCACCGGCAGCGCCAGCTGCGCCAGATGCCAGGTCGGCCACAGTGGGGCCATCGTCGAGAACAGCGTGGGCAGCACAGACAGCGGCAGCCACAGGCCCGACAACAGGGCCAGCGGCAGGTAGACCAGATTGACCATCGCCGGTGCCGCGCTGGCACTGACATGGCTGCCGATCAGCAGGCCAATCGCCCCCAGCGGCAGCGCCGCCAGGCCCGCCACCGCCAGCAGCTGCACCATCTGAAACGCCTGCAGCTGCACGCCACCGAGCACGCGCGCGACGCCGATCAGCAGCAACGCCACCAGCAGCGCGAACATCACCGCCATCGCCAGCCGTGCCAGCAGCGGTGCCGCCGCCGGCATCGGCAGCGCGCGCTTGAGAGTCAGCAGGCCGCCTTCACGATCCAGCGCCAACTGCACGCCGAAGCCGAACAGGGCCGGGGCCATCGCGCCGAACACGCAGTAGGTGGCCAACAGGTACAACGGCGCATGACCGCGCCCCAGCAGCACGCCGAACAGCAGGTAGAACAGCACCGGGAACAGCAGCGAGGGCACCGCGAACGCCGGCGTGCGCCAGGCGCGGCGCAGTTCGGCCATCAGCTCGGCGCGGTACGGACGTAGTGCCTGTCGCCATGCAGGCAGCGACAATCCGGTGGTACGGACAAGGGTGTTCATGCGGCCTCCCGGGTCATGTCGAGGAAGGCGTCGGCCAGCGCCGCGCCCTGTACTTCCAGTTCGCGCAGCTGCGCATCGGCGGCCAGCAGGCGCGCCACCACAGGCTCGGCCGGGCTCGCCAGCAGCTGCAGGTGCTCGCCGTCGCGCTGCACCTCCTGCACGCCCGGCCACTGCTGCACGTCCGCAATGGGCAACCCGCTGCGGCAGCGGATGCGGCGCGGCCGATCGGCCAGGCGCAGCTCGCTCAGCGGCGCGTCGGCCAGTACCCGGCCCTGCTCCAGCACCACCACCTGCTGCGCCAGCGCTTCGGCTTCCTCCAGGTAATGGGTGGTCAGCAGCACACCACAGCCTTCGGCCACCAGCTGCCGGATCGCCTGCCACATCGCCTGCCGCGCCTGGATGTCCAGGCCGGTGGTGGGCTCGTCCAGGAACAGCACGCGCGGGCGGCCACACAGCGCGATGGCGAATTGCACGGCGCGCTGCTGGCCACCTGACAGCTGGCCGTAGCGGCGGCGCGCGAGCGCCTGCAGGCCCGCGCGCTGCAGCACCTCCTGCAACGGCATCGGGTCGGGATAGCAGGCGCTGGCCTGCGCCACCAGTTCGTCCACCTGCAGCATCGTCGGCAGGCTGGTGCTCTGCAGCATCACGCCCAGGCCGAGACGGCTGGTCCGCTGCTGCGGGTCGCCGCCGAGCAGTTCGACCTGCCCGCCATCGGCGCGGCGCAGGCCCAACAACACGCTGATCGCGGTACTCTTGCCGGCACCGTTGCGGCCCAGCAGCGCCAGCACCTGGCCAGCGCGGACCTGCAGGTCGATGCCATGCAGGGCGGTATGGTCGCGGTAACGCACCTGCACCTGCTGCAGGCGGGCCAGCGACGGGGCGATCGGATCCATGGGCGGTACCGGTAGCGGGGACGTTGCCATCCTGTGCCGCCGTGGTCACGTTTCGCAGTTGCCGCCGTCAGTGTCATCGGGTGACAGCTGTCACTGCCGTCATCGCTGTGCCTGCCTTCATGCTGTGCCGCACGCTCCACCGCCGGAACCGCCGCCGTCCGCCCTTCCGGTCACACCCGCCCGAACGCCTGTGATGGAACGAATGAACGCTTCTGCCGAGCTGTTGAAGGAACTCCGTATCGACCGCAAGTCCCCGCCGCCCGCCTCCGGAGGGAGTGGCAGTGGTGGTGGCCGCCGCTGGCTGTGGATCGCGATCATCGTGGTCGTGCTGCTGGTCGCCGCCGCCGTCACCTTCCTGTTCGGCCGTGCGCCGGCGGTGGAGGTGGAAACCGCACCTGCCGTGGCCATCCAGCAGGGCAGCGCCAGCAGTTCGGTGCTCGATGCCAGCGGCTACGTGGTCGCCCGGCGCATGGCCACGGTCTCGGCCAAGATCACCGGCAAGGTGCGCGAGGTGATGATCGAGGAAGGCATGCGCGTGGAGCAGGGCCAGATCATGGCCACGCTGGACCCGATCGATGCCGACGCGCAGCGCAGCCTGTATGCCTCGCAGCTGCAGGCCGCACGCAGCCAGGTGGCCGGTCTGGAGGCACAACAGAAGCAGGCCGCCGCCGAGGCCAGCCGCCTGCAGGCGCTGGTCGGCCAGCAGCTGGTGTCGCGCTCGCAGTACGACCAGGCCGTGGCCCAGCGCGACAGCCTGCGTGCACAGCTGGACACCGCACAGCGCAACGTCAAGGTCGCCAACGACCAGCTGGCCATCGCCGACCTGGGCGTGGACAACAACATCGTGCGCGCGCCGTTCTCCGGCGTGGTCACCGCCAAGGCTGCGCAGCCCGGCGAAATCGTTTCGCCGCTGTCGGCCGGCGGCGGCTTCACCCGCACCGGCATCGGCACCATCGTCGACATGGACTCGCTGGAGATCGAAGTCGAGGTCGGCGAAGCCTTCATCGGCCGCGTGCAGCCGAAGATGCCGGTGGAAGCCACGCTCAATGCCTACCCGGAATGGAAGATTCCCGGCGAGGTGATCGCCATCATCCCCACCGCCGACCGCGGCAAGGCCACGGTGAAGGTGCGCGTGGCGCTGAAGGTGAAGGACCCGCGCATCGTTCCGGAGATGGGCGTGCGGGTCAGCTTCCTGGAACAGGCGCAGCCGCAGGCGGCCGCCAAGCCGCAGGGCGTGCGCGTGCCGGCGGGCGCCGTGGTGCAGCGCGAGAGCGCCTCGGTGGCCTTCGTGCTGGGTGATGAGAACCGCGTACAGCAGCGCACGGTCGAGGCCGGCCAGGCGATGGGCAAGGACCGCCAGATCCTCAAGGGCGTGAGCGCGGGTGAATCGGTGGTGGTGAACCCGCCCGACACCCTGCGCGATGGCGCCAAGGTGCAACAGAAACAAGCGCAGTAACGGCCTGGCGCCTGCGGGCGCCGCCGGCAACACCGCTCGACGCATGCCTGCGGCCACCGCCGTGGTGCTTCCCCGTTTCCCGCCTTCCGTGGAGAACCACCCATGTCGACCCTGGTTTCATTGCGCAACATCACCAAGACCTACCAGCGCGGCCCCGAGAAGGTGCAGGTGCTGCACGGCATCGACCTGGACATCGCCAGCGGCGACTTCGTTGCGCTGATGGGCCCGTCCGGCTCGGGCAAGACCACCCTGCTCAACCTGATCGGTGGTCTGGACAACCCCAGCGGCGGCGAGATCAGCATCGAAGGCGAGCGCATCGACCAGATGAGTGGCGGCCAGCTGTCGACCTGGCGCAGCCACCACGTCGGCTTCGTGTTCCAGTTCTACAACCTGATGCCGATGCTGACCGCGCAGAAGAACGTGGAACTGCCACTGCTGCTGACCCATCTCAATGCGGCGCAGCGCAAGCGCAACGCCGAGATCGCGCTGACCCTGGTCGGCCTGGCCGACCGCCGCAGCCACCGCCCGAATGAACTGTCCGGCGGCCAGCAGCAGCGCGTGGCGATCGCCCGCGCGATCGTCTCCGACCCGACTTTCCTGATCTGCGACGAACCGACCGGCGACCTCGACCGCCAGTCTGCCGAGGAAATCCTCGGCCTGCTGCAGCAGCTCAACTGCGAGCACGGCAAGACCATCATCATGGTCACCCATGACCCGAAGGCCGCCGAGTACGCCACGCACACGGTGCACCTGGACAAGGGCGAGCTGGCCGACGCGCCGCTGGCCCACTGACGGAGGCCACGGCGATGAAATATTTCTCGTTGGTGTGGGCGCAGCTGTTCCGCAGCCGCACCCGTACATTGCTGACCCTGCTTTCGGTGGTGGCCGCGTTCCTGCTGTTCGGCATGCTCGATTCGGTACGCGTGGCGTTCAATTCCGGCGGCAGCGTGGAGGGCGCCAATCGGCTGGTGGTGGCCTCACGACTGTCGATCACCCAGTCTCTGCCGATCCGCCTGGAAACGCAGATCCGCCAGGTGGCCGGTGTGCGTGATGTGGCCTACGGCATGTGGTTCGGCGGCATCTACCAGGATCCGAAGAACTTCTTCCCGAACTTCTCGGTGTCACCCAACTACTTCGATGTCTACCGCGAGCTGCAGATCGACCCGGCGCAGCTGGAGGACTGGAAGCAGACCCGCACCGGTGCCATCGTCGGCGAGACCCTGGCCAAGCAGTTCGGCTGGAAGATCGGCGACACCATCCCGCTGCAGGCAACCATCTTCCCGCGTGGCGGCAGCAATGACTGGCCGTTGGAACTGAAGGGCATCTTCCGCTCGAAGGACCGCACACAAGCGGGCAACGAAGAACGCCAGTTGATGATGAACTGGAAGTACTTCGATGAATCCAACGACTACATCAAGAACCAGGTGAGCTGGTACACGGTGACGCTGGACAACCCGGACCAGTCCTCGCGGGTGGCGCAGGCCATCGATGCGATCTCGGCCAACTCCGACCACGAGACCAAGACCCAGACCGAATCGGCGTTCCAGCAGGCCTTCGTCAAGCAGTTCGCGGACATCGGCATGATCGTTACGTCGATCATGGGTGCGGTGTTCTTCACCCTGCTGCTGTTGACCGGCAACACCATGGCGCAGGCGGTGCGCGAGCGCGTGCCGGAGCTGGCCACGCTGAAGACGCTCGGCTTCAAGGACAGCACCGTGCTGACCCTGGTGATGGTGGAGTCGGTGCTGCTGATCGGCCTGGGCGGCCTGATCGGCATGGGCCTGGCCGCCCTGATCCTGCCGGCGATCGGGCCGAAGAGCATGGGCATGCTGCCGCCGCACGTGCCGACGCCGACCTGGCTGATGGGGCTGGGCCTGATCGTGGTGATCGGCATCATCGTCGGCCTGTTGCCGGCGCTGCGTGCCAAGCGCCTGAAGATCGTCGACGCATTGGCCGGCCGCTGAGGAGAACGCAGACATGTTCAAGAGCAAACTCGAGAAGTGGCTGGGCAACGGCGTGACGGTGCTGCTGCTGGTGATCGGCCTGGTGCTGTGGATCGGCCTGCCGTGGATCGGCGTGCTGGCCGTGGCCGTGCTGGTGGCCCTGTGGCTGCTGCTGACCCGCGGTGGGCGACTGGCACTGGCCGCCACCCGCATCGGCGTGGCCAGCCTGCCGCAGCGCTGGGGTGCGTCCTCGGTGATCGTGGTCGGCATCGCTGGCGTGGTCGGCGTGCTGGTGGCGATGCTGGCGATGGGCGAAGGCTTCCAGGCCACGCTCAACAACACCGGCGATGACACCACTGCCATCGTGCTGCGTGGCGGCTCGCAGGCCGAAACCAACTCGGTCATCACCCGCGAGCAGGTACCCACGCTGTCCACCCTGCCCGGCATCAGCCGCGATGCCGAAGGCCGGCCGTTGCTGTCACCGGAGCTGTCGCAGGTGGTCAACCTGGTATCGAAGTCCGATGGCACCGACGTCAACGCGCAGTTCCGTGGCGTCGGCCCGCAGGCGTGGGCGGTGCATGACAAGGTCAAGATCGTCGAAGGCCGCACGTTCGCCACCGGCCTGCGCGAGATCGTGGTCGGCCAGGGCGCCAAGGGCCAGTTCCTCGACATGGACGTGGGCCGGACGCTGACCCTGGGCAACCAGACCTGGACCGTGGTGGGTGTGTTCGCCACCGGCGACGCGCATGATTCGGAACTGTGGACCGACGCCGATACGCTGGCCACCACCTACCAGCGCAGTGCGTGGCAGTCGATCAGCGTGCGCACCGATGGCAAGGCCGGCTTCGAGCAGTTCAAGGCCGCCGTCGCCGCCGACCCGCGCCTGAAACTGGACGTGGAAACCACCCGCGTCTACTACAGCAAGCAGGGCGGCGGGCTGACCAAGCTGATCGACATCCTCGGCAAGGTGATCGGCACCATCATGGCGGTCGGTGCGGTGTTCGGCGCGCTCAACACCATGTACGCGGCGGTCGCCACGCGTGCGCGCGAGATCGCCACCATGCGCGCGATCGGCTTCCGCGGCCTGCCGGTGGTGACGGCGGTGATGCTGGAGACGATGCTGCTGGCACTGCTCGGCGGCCTGCTGGGGTGTGCGGTGGCATGGCTGCTGTTCAATGGCTACAGCGTGTCCACCATCGGCAGCAACTTCAGCGCAGTGGTGTTCAAGTTCCATGTGTCGCCGGAACTGCTGTGGACCGGCCTGAAATGGGCACTGGGCATCGGCCTGGTCGGCGGCCTGTTCCCGGCACTGCGCGCGGCACGTTTGCCCATCACCACGGCGTTGCGCGAAACCTGAGCATCACGCAGCGATACAACGCGCATTGCGCAGGGGACGGAGCGAACGCTCCGTCCCTTTTTCTTGCGCGTCATCCGCGCATGGCGTGGATCTACCCAGGGCGATGCAGCCAGGCCGGGTGATGAACCAGTACGTCCAGTAGATCCACGCCATGCGTGGATGGATGCCTGCGCACACGCACTGCTACAGATTGCGGGAAATCCGCCGCTATCGATGCCTCTGCCCATCGCCAACGCAACGCACGTGACGTTGCGCACATCACATCTGTGGATTGTTGGTTGCGATTCATTTTCGCGCACATCCGTGGCGCAGAGACAAACAGTTACGAATGGAAACAATCTAGAATCGCGCCCCCCACGTTGGTTTGCAGCACCCCACGCGCCCACAGAACGGGCGCATGTTTTTTCTGAAGCACGAGATTTCACGGATGTCCCTGAAAACCACTCCGCTGCGCAACGCGATCGTCATCGCGCTGGCCGCCAGCTGCACCACCCCCGCCTTCGCACAGAGCACCGGCGACGCCACCACCACTCTCGACCGCATCGAAATCACCGGCTCGCGCATCCGCCAGGCCAGTGTCGAGACCGCACAGCCGGTGATCGCGCTCAACCGCGCCGAGATCGAGAAGAAGGGCTACGTCAACGTCGCCGACATCCTGCAGGACATTCCCGCTGCTGGTTCGCCGAGCATGAGCCGCGCGTCTTCGCTGACCTCCTCGCGCGACTTCGGCGGCATGTACGTCAGCCTGCGCAACCTCGGCCCGGAACGCAGCCTGGTGCTGATCGACGGCCGCCGCATGGGCGTCAGCGCCGGCGGCTACTCCGACCTGGCCTCGATTCCGTCGGCCATCGTCGAGCGCGTGGAAGTGCTGACCGATGGCGCGTCCGCGCTGTACGGCTCGGACGCCATCGCCGGCGTGGTCAACATCATTACCCGCAAGAACTTCGACGGTGGCCAAGCCAGCGTCTATGTCGGCCAGTACGGCCAGGGTGACGGCCAGAAGCGTTCCTACAGCGCCACCTTCGGCAAGACCTTCGACCGCGGCTGGTTCAGCGTGGGTGCCGAGCGCACCAAGGAAGACGAAGTGCTGGGCAAGGATCGCGAGTTCAGCCGCTATCCCAACGGCCCGCGCCACCCGACCGACAACCTGAACGGCAACACCCCGTGGGGCTACGTCACCGTCGGTGGCAAGAACCTGACCGTGGGCCCGGGCGGCGATCCGAGCCAGAAGGGCAACTTCCACGCGCCGGATCCGGCCGATGGTGCCAACAGCAAGACCAACATGAGCCTGCTGACCGGCCTGGAGCGCACCTCGGTGTTCGCCAACGGCGGCTTCTCGATCACCGACGACCTGCGCATCGTCGCCGACGCGCTGTACAGCAAGCGCGAATCGACCAAGCAGCTAGCCGGCTACCCGTACTCGGTCAGCGCCGCCCAGGCGCGCAACGGCAGCCGTGCCGCGCTGTCCAAGGACAGCACGTTCAACCTGTGGGGCCAGGATGTGCTGTTCGCGCACCGCTCCGAGGAGCTGCCGCGCGGCACCGAGAACAATCTGGAGACCAAGCGCGCCAGCATCGGCCTGGAAGGCAGCTTCGAAACCGGTTCGCGGTACTGGGACTGGAACGTCAGCTACATGTACAACCGCAATGAAGGCGAGCGCATCGGTACCGGCAGCATGTACCAGCCGCACGTCAACCAGGCCGTCGGCCCGTCCTTCATGGATGGCAACGTGGCCCGCTGCGGCGCACCGGGTGCGGTGATCGCCGGCTGCGTGCCGTGGAACCCGGCTGCGCCGATGGGTTATACCGGCCCTGGCTCGCTGAGCAACCAGGACGTACAGGACTACCTGTTCGCCCGCTTCGTCGACAAGATGAAGAGCACCACCAAGGTGGCCAGCGCCAACATCTCCGGTTCGCTGTTCACCCTGCCGGCCGGCGACATCATGGGCGCGATGGGCTTCGAGCACCGCAGCGAAGAAGCCAGCTACACCCCGGACATGCGGGTGCAGAAGGGTGAGATTACCGGCACCACCGGCCAGCCCACCCGTGGCGACTACTCGCTCAACGAGGTCTACCTGGAGCTGCAGGTGCCACTGCTGGCCGATCTGCCGTTCGCGCGCGAACTGTCGCTGGACGTGGCCGGTCGCTACTCGGATTACAACAACTTCGGCTCGACCACCAACAGCAAGTTCGGCCTGAAGTGGAAGCCGATCGACAGCCTGCTGGTCCGCGCAACCTATGGCACCGGCTTCCGTGCGCCCACCGTGGATGACCTGTACGGCGGTACCGTCAGCACCCGCGATTCGTTCACCGATCCGTGCGATACCTCGTTCGGTACCGCGGCCACCAGCCCGACCGTTGCTGCCCGTTGCCAGGCGCTGAAGGTGCCGGCCAACTTCCGCCAGCTCAACAGCGATGGCACCGTTGCCACCAAGCCGGGCCAGCAGTCGACCGTCGACTTCAACTCGGGTTCCAACGCGGCGCTGAAGCCGGAAACCGCCAAGACCTGGACCGTTGGCCTGGTGTACAGCCCGGACTTCGTGGCCGGCCTGGATGTCAGCCTCGACTGGTGGAAGATCCGCATCAACAACGCCATCGTCTCCGAGACCACCAACAGCATTCTCGAGCAGTGCTATGTGCAGGGTTCGGACGCCGCCTGTGGCCGCTTCACCCGTGGCAGCAACGGCCAGGTCAACAGCCTGGACCGCTCGCTGGTCAATGCCGGTTTCCGCGAAACCGCCGGCTATGACATCAACGTGCGTTACCGCCTGCCGGAAACCACGTTCGGCCAGTTCGCCGTCAACTGGAACACCACCTACACCGACTACCTGAAGCAGCGCAACGACAACGCCGCGACCACGCCGGTGGAGCAGCGCACCAGCTGGGGCGGCGACTTCCGCGTCCGCTCGACCTTCAACCTGGATTGGCAGTACGGCGACCTCGGCATCGGCTGGACCGCGCGCTACTACTCCAGCATGAAGGAGAAGTGCTCGTACATGGACGAGTGCAACCTGCCGGGCTTCAGTTCGTCGTACACCAGTGCATCGCCGACCAACAAGGTGGGCTCCAACACCTTCCACGACCTGCAGGTGCGTTACAGCCTGCCGTGGGACGGCACCGTGTCGCTGGGCGTGAACAACGTCTTCGACCATCAGGGTCCGATCATGTACAGCCAGCCGAACAGCAGCTTCACCTACTACGGTGGCTTCGACATCGGCCGCTTCATGTACATGAAGTACCAGCAGCGCTTCTAAGCCTGCAACCGCGTTCCCGTCACAGCCAACTCTCTCCTGGCTGTGGATGGAAGCAGAGCGGCGCCCCTCGGGGCGCCGCTCTTTTTTGTGCACACGTGTCAGCCGAGCGGACGCGGCGCTAGCGCTTGGCGCGCATCGTGCGGATGTTGTCGCCGACAAACAGCACCAGGCCGGCCCAGATCGCGGCAAAGCCGATCGCCTTTGCGGTGTCGAACGCTTCGTGGAAGAAGAACACACCCAGCAGCAGCTGCAGGCTCGGCGCGATGTACTGCAGGATGCCGACCAGCGACAGCGGAATGCGCTTCACGCCGTAGGCGAAGCCGATCAGCGGCACAGCGGTGACTGCGCCGCCGAAGATCAGCAGCAGGTCGTTGCGCCAGCCCCAGCCATGGAAGAACGCGCCGCCATGGCCGTTCTCGGCCCAGATCGCGAAGGCCAGCGCCGGCAGGAACAGGTACATGCTTTCCACGCCCAGGCCGGCCACCGGGTCGACCGAAACCAGCTTGCGCAACAGGCCATACAGGCCGAACGAACAGGCCAGGCCCAGCGCGATCCACGGCGGTGTGCCGGCGTCGATGGTCAGCCAGGCCACGCCCACCGCCGCCATTGCCACCGCAACCCACTGCAGGCGGCGCAGGCGTTCCTTCAGCACCAGCACGCCCAGCAGCACGTTCACCAGCGGGTTGATGAAGTAGCCCAGGCTGGTCTCGATGACATGGCCGGCGTTGACCGCCCAGATGTACAGGCCCCAGTTGAAGGCGATGGTCAGGCTCGACACCAGCAGGATCGGCAGCGCGCGCGGCTGCGCGGCGATCTTCTGCCACCAACCCAGACGCGAGCTGATCAGCAGCCAGCCCAGCACCAGCACGGTGCTCCAGATGATGCGGTGGGCGATGATCTGGAACGAAGGCACCTCGTTGAGCAGGTGCCAGTACACCGGCACCAGGCCCCAGATCACGAAGGTGGACGCAGTGACCAGCAGGCCCCGGCGTTGTTCTTTCTCATCCATGCTCATTTCTTTCTCGTCCTTGCCATCGTCAGCACCACCACACCCAGAAGAATCACCACCATCGCCAACAGGTCGCGCCAGCCGAAGCGTTCACCGTTGAGCAGTGCGCCCAGCAGCACCGCGATCACCGGATTGACGTACGCGTAGCTGCCCGCCAGCGCGGGGCGCACGTTCTGCAGCAGCCACACGTAGGCGGTGAACGCGACGATGGAGCCGAACACGCACAGGTAGGCCATCGCCAGCAGGCCACCGGTATCGGGCAGCGTGGTCGGGCGCTCGCCCACCGCCAGGCCGATCAGCACCAGCAGCACGCCGCCGCAGAGCATCTGCCCGGCAGCGGTCATGAACGGGCCCGGCAGATCCAGCCCGCGTGCCCACACCGAACCGAAGGCCCAGCCGATCGGCGCGATCAGCAGCAGCACCAGCCCGGTCGGCGAGGCGGTCAGGCTGCTGCCGGCGTTGAGCCAGACCACGCCCAGGAAACCGATGGCGATGCCCAGCCACTCGCCACGGCTGGCGTGCTGGCCGCGCAGCGCCGAGAACAGCGCCATCCACAGCGGCACCGAGGCCACCGCCGTGGCGGCCAGGCCCGAGGACACCTCACGCTCGGCCAGCACCACCATGCCGTTGCCCAGCACCAGCATGGTCACGCCCATGATGACCAGGTTGCGCCACTGCCGCAGGGTCGGGTTCGGCAGCTTCCAGAACAGGCGCAGCGCAAGGAACATCAGGCCGCCGGCAATGATGAAGCGGCTGCCCGAGACCATCGTCAGCGGTAGTGCGCCGCCGTGCAGGGCCTTGGCGATGCCCAGGTAGGTCGAGCCCCAGACCACGTAGACCAGCAGCAGTGCCAGCGCGACAAGGCCACCCCGGGGGGCAGCCGCAGACGAAGAGGGGGGAGCCGACATGACACACCAGGGAGCCGGGGGAAGGCGGATTCTAGGACGTTTTGAGTATGGTCCGGGACCCCATACGGTGGCACGCTGTCATCCATCCATGCACCCTGCTCTGGTCTGCTACCCCGTGTTGACGGTCGATGCAGTACCAAGAGGGCTGCCCGGCCGCGCCGCCCCAAGGCCGGGCGCCGTTTTCCCTGCGCGCGGACGCGCCGCATCGAGGATTCCCACCCAGATGAGCACCACGTCCCAACCTGCTGTACCCGCGAACGACCGCGCCGCCCTGCGGCGGTCGATCTCCAACACCCTCAAAGGCTCCGCCGGCAACCTGGTGGAGTGGTACGACGTCTACGTGTACTCGGTGTTCGCCGTGTACTTCGAATCGCAGTTCTTCTCGCCCGACGACAAGAACTCCACGATGTACGTGTGGGCGATCTTCGCGGCGACCTTCCTGATGCGCCCGATCGGCGCCTGGTTCTTCGGTCGCTTCGCCGACCGCCATGGCCGCCGCCTGGCACTGACCGTGTCGGTCACGCTGATGGCGCTGTGTTCGTTCCTGATCGCCATCACCCCCACCGCCGCCAGCATCGGCATCTGGGCCGCGGTCATCCTGCTGTTCGCGCGCCTGCTGCAGGGCTTCGCCACCGGTGGCGAGTACGGTGCCAGCGCCACCTACATGTCCGAGGCCGCCATTCCCGGCCGCCGCGGCTTCCTGTCCTCCTTCCACTACGTCACCCTGGTCGGCGGCCATGTGCTGGCCCAGCTGACCCTGCTGCTGATGCTGACCTTCTGGGGCAAGCCGGAGATCTCCGAGTGGGGCTGGCGCATTGCCTTCGGCATCGGCGGCATCGCCGCGGTGGTGGTGTTCTGGCTGCGCCGGGGCATGGACGAATCGCTGTCGGAGTCGTCCATCGAGGCCGCGCGCGAGGGCAAGGCGCAGAAGTCCGGCTCGATGTACGAACTGTTCGTGCACCAGTGGCGGCCGCTGCTGCTGTGCTTCCTGATCACCGCTGGCGGCACCGTGGCCTTCTACACCTACTCGGTGAACGGCCCGAAGATGATCCAGAGCGCCTTCGCCGGCAACGATCCGATGACCGGCACCCTGATCAACCTGGGCGTGCTGGCGTTCCTGATGGTGCTGCAGCCGGTCGGTGGCTGGCTGTCGGACATCATCGGCCGCAAGACCCTGCTGGTGTTCTTCGGCGTCGGTGGCGTGCTGTACAGCTGGTACCTGATCACCCAGCTGCCGCACCAGCATGACGCCACCCTGGCGTTCCTGACCCTGGCCATGGCGTTCGTCATCCTCACCGGTTACACCTCCATCAACGCGGTGGTGAAGGCCGAGCTGTTCCCCACCCATGTGCGCGCACTGGGCGTGGGCCTCGGCTACGCGCTGGCCAACTCGCTGTTCGGCGGCACCGCCCCGCTGCTGTACCAGGGTGCGCTGAAGACCGGCCACGTCGACTGGTTCGCCATCTACGTGACCGCGACGATCGCGGTATCGTTGGTGGTCTATGTGTTCTTCCTCACCAACAAGGGCCCGAACTGGCTCGACGGCACCCGCAAGTAAGCGCGTTGCCCTGATCGCGGCCACCGGTGCAATGCCGGTGGCCGCTGCGTCTCCCGCCACGCCGTTGATGTGGATCGCGGCGACGCTGGCCGCAGCCACGGCATTGGCCTGGCTGCTGCGCCGCCCCAACGCACAGGCCGCGTGGCCGCGCATCGGATTCGGGATTGCCCTGCTGGTGTTCTGCGCCGCGCTGGCGCTGCAGCTGGCGGTGGACCTGGGCAGCGGCCACAGCTCGCTGCAACTGCGCCTGCATCGCGGCATCAATGCAGGGTCGCCGGTTGGACTGCGCACGATGGTGGCGTGCTATCTGGCAGCGCTCGCCGCCAGTGGCTGGGGCGCGTGGAAGCTGCTGCGCCGGCGCTGACGAATACCCGGGCGTGCCGGCCGCTGGCCGGCAACGCCACCTCTTTCGGTAGTGCCGGCCGCTGGCCGGCAACTCCACAGACTTTCGGTAGTGCCGGCCGCTGGCCGGCAACCTCATGAACCTCCGGAAAGAGCAGGGCGTTGCCGGCCAGCGGCCGGCACTACCTCAACGGCGGGCCGCTTCGCTCTTGTCGCGCGCGCCGCGGAATTCCGATTCCTTTTCCCACGTCGGCCAACGGCGGCTGTTGGCCAGCTCGGCGCCCAGGTCGTAGACCAGCAGGGTGTCGGCGGCGTGGCCACTCGGGTCCCAGCTCGGCGTCCACGCATCGCAGGCCTGGTGGTAGCAGTCAGCGAAGTACTTCTCGCGCAGCGCGCGGCCGGCTTCAACCCCACCGTCCAGCTTGTCCAGGCCCGGGCCGATGGTGATCGCCGGCACGCCCAGGCGGGCGAAGGCGAAATGGTCGGCGCGGTAGAAGAAGCCGGCTTCCAGGTTCGGGTCCGGACTGTAGCTGCGGCCACGGGCCTTGGCCACGCGCTCCAGATCGCCTTCCAACGACACCCGGCCCTTGCCCCACGAGGCAATGTCGCGGGTCGGGCCATCCGGGCTGAACATCTCGATGTTCAGCACCGCAGCGGTCTTGTCCAGCGGCGCCAGCGGGTGCGCAGCGTAGTAGCTGGCACCCAGCAGGCCCTTCTCTTCGGCGGTCAGTGCCACGAAGTACAGCGTGCGCTGCGGCTGTGGGCCGGCGGCGAACACCCGGCCCAGTTCCAGCACCGTGGCCACGCCGGTGGCATTGTCGATCGCACCACGGCGGATGCGGTCACCCTTGGCGTCGGGCTGGCCGATACCGAACGCATCCCAGTGCGCGGAGAAGATCACCGCCTCGTCGCCATGCTCGCCACCGGGCAGCTTGGCCACCACGTTGCGGGTCACCACCTGCTCGCGCTTCAGTGCGAAATCCACGCTCAGCTTGGCGTTGTCCAGCGCCACCGGGCGGAAGTCGGCGCGCATCGCCTTGCGCTTCTCGGTGTCGAAGTCGAGGCCGGCGTCGGCGAAGATCGCCTCGGCCAGCTCGCGCTGCATCCAGCCACGCAGCGGGGTGTGCTGCGCCATCGCCTCGGCCTGGCCGCGCTCGATGTCGAACAGTGGCGAAGTGCCCGAGCTCTTCACCGTGGCCCAGCCATACGCGGCCGGCGCGGTCTCGTGCACGATCAGCACGCCTTCGGCGCCACGGCGTGCGGCTTCCTCGAACTTGTAGGTCCAGCGGCCGTAATAGGTCACCGCCTTGCCGTCGAACGCACCCGGCGCATCGGCCTCGAAATCGGCGTCGTTGATCAATACCACGGCGATCTTGCCGTGCAGGTCCACGTCCTTGTAGTCATTCCAGTGGCGCTCCGGTGCGTCGATGCCGTAGCCGACGAACACCAGCGGCGCATCCTTGATCTGCACGCGCTTGCGCGGCTGCAGGCTCTGCAGGGTCACGTCCACGCCATTGGCCAGCGCACGCTTGCCCTGCTTCAGCGACAGGCTGGCCTTGGCCTCACCCTCCAGCTGCGCACGCACCAGCGGCACTGGCTGCACCCAGCTGCCGTCCACGCCGCCCGGCTGCAGGCCATAGCTGCGGAACTGCTCGATCAGGTACTGCACCGTGCGCTCTTCGCCCTCGGTGGCCGGTGCGCGGCCCTCGAACTCATCCGACGCCAGCACACGCACATGGCGCGACAGTGCCTGCGGATCGATGCCGCCACCCGGCAGGTCGTTGGCCGCATGGGCCAGGCCACCGACAAACAGGCAGGACGACAGCAGCAACACGCGCATCGGATTCACGGCAGTACCACGGCTAGCTTGGAAGTCACCAGAGTGTAACGTGGTCGTGACACCACGGCGCGGCTTGGGCCTGTGTCATCCACGCATGGCGTGGATCTACCTGCTGATGCGATCCAGCCAGCAGGCCAGGCCCTGTGCGTTGAGTTCGATGTCCATCGCCAGCACGGCAATCACTGCCGCCTCGTCCAGCGCACAGCCATGCAGCTGTGCACGTTCCAGGTACAGCGCCTGCAGCGCCGCCAGCAGGCAGCGGTGACGGTCCGGGCGGCCGTCGCACTGGCGGCCGATGGTCGCCATCGCATTGATCTGCTCGAACAGGTCTTCGGCCAGTTTTTCCACCTGCTGCACGCGCCCATAGTGGGTCAGGTACATCGCCTGCGGCGCGTAATCGAGCATGCGCCGGATCGAGGCCTTCATCGCCTCCGGATCGAACTGCACCGGCGAGGAGGTCGGGAAGATGAAAGCGCCCTGCGCGCTGTCCAGCTCGCGGTAGGAGATACCGAACGTATCGCCAGTGAACCAGCTGCGGCTGCGCGCATCCCACACGCAGTGGTGGTGCAGCGCATGGCCTGGCGTGTGCAGCAGCACCAGCTCGCGGCCGGCCAGGTCGACGCGGTGGCCGTCTTCGGCCACCACCACGCGCTGTTCGGGAATCGGTTCGATGCGGCCATAGCTGCGCGCGATCTCTTCGGCGCCATACACCGCCGTGGCTCCGGCGATCAGCCGGGTCGGGTCGATCATGTGCGGCGCACCGCGCGGGTGCAGCACCGCCTTCGCATTCGGCAGCTGCTGCATCAGCAGCCCTGCACCGCCCGCATGATCCAGATGCACGTGGGTGAGCAGCAGCCAGTCCACCGCCTCCACGCCCAGGCCGGCGTCGGCCAGCGCCTGCAGCATCGCCGGCACCGACAGGCCGGTGCCGCAGTCGACGAACGCGGCGCGGCCGTTCTCAACGATCAGATAGGCCGCGTCGAAATCCGGGCGCTGGAAGCCGGTATCGATGGTGTGGATGCTGGGGTCGGCGGTCATCGGCACGCACCTGGCAGGATCGGGAACAGACCCCCATGGTAGGCGCGCAGGCGGCCCGGGTTCGATGCGGCTTTGGTCGGGTAGTGCCGGTCGCTGGCCGGCAACCTCGGGGTAGCCGGTTGAATGCAGTTGCCGGCCAGCGGCCGGCACTACCGATCAGCCGGAGCGCAATGCGAACCGCGGCCGCAGCAGCAACGCCAGCACCAAGACTGCCAGGAACGCGCCGTAGGCGTACAGCACCGCCAGCACCTGCGGCCAGATCGGGCCGGCGCCCGGCTGCACCACGCCAATGCGGTAGCCCCACAGCATCGACACGATGCTCAGCGCGAATGCGAGCACCAGGGTGGTGCTGTCGAACAGGCGCCGCCGCGCGGTGCGCGGCTGGCGCGGGAACAGCCAGTACAGGCTGCCCAGCAGCAGGAACCAGGGCAGAAACAGCAGCAGCGACAACCAGGCCATCGCAGACTCCATGTCATCGCGCCGGAGGCGCGCGGACATCATGCCATGACCTTCGTTGGCGGGTAGTGCCGGCCGCTGGCCGGCATTCCCTATGCAAGTGCCGTGGTAGTGCCGGCCGCTGGCCGGCGTTTTCCATGCAGTTGCCGGCCAGCGGCCGGCACTACCCCTTACGCTTCGCGCAGCACGGCCAGCGCGGCCAGCACCGCGTCCACCTCGGCGTCCAGCTTGAACAGCTCGCTCTGCAGCTGGTCGCCCTGCTCGGCCTGCTTGATCACCGCGATCAGCTGGCCCGCATCGCGCGGCGAATCGAAGCCTTCGCTCTGGATCAGCAGCGTGCCGTCACCGGCGGTCAGCTTGAAGTAGAAGCGGCCATCCTTTTCGCGGTACTGCTTGAACAGCGGCGGTGCCACGCGGGCCACGCCGGCGTCCTCGCTGGCGATGTCGCCCGCAGTGGACAGGTCACGCAGGCCCACCGCATGGCGCAGCTCGTCCAGCAGCGGTGCCGCCAGCTGCTCGCGCAGCTGCTGGCCACGGCGCTTGAGCAGCGCTTCGATCTTCTCCGGCTCGGCCATCAGCGCGTTGTAGCGCTCGCGCAGCGGCGACAGCTCGCTGTCGATGCGCTCGAACAGCTGCTGCTTGGCATCGCCCCAGCTGATGCCGGCGGCGAACGCCTTGGCGAATTCCGCGGTCTGTTCCGGCGTGGCGAACGCCTGGTACATCTGGAACAGCGCCGAGCCTTCGGTGTCCTTCGGCTCGCCCGGTGCGCGCGAATCGGTCAGGATCGAGAACACCAGCTTCTTCAGCTCCTCGCGCGGCACGAACAGCGGAATGGTGTTGTGGTAGCTCTTGCTCATCTTGCGGCCATCCAGGCCCGCCAGCGTCGCCACCTGCTCGTCGATCACCACGTCCGGCAGCGGGAAGTACTCCTTGCCGTACACGTGGTTGAAGCGCTGGGCGAAATCGCGCGCCATCTCGATGTGCTGGATCTGGTCACGGCCCACCGGTACCTGGTTGGCCTTGAAGATGAGGATGTCGGCGGCCATCAGCACCGGGTACATGAACAGGCCGGCGCTGACGCCTGCGTCCTCGTCCACGCCTTCCTCCCGGTTCTTGTCCACCGCCGCCTTGTAGGCGTGCGCGCGGTTGAGGATGCCCTTGCTGGCGATGGCGGTCAGGAACCACATCAGCTCGGTGGTCTCGCGGATGTCGCTCTGGCGGTAGAACCACACGTGTTCCGGGTCCAGGCCGCAGGCCAGCCAGCTGGCCGCGATCTCCAGGGTCGCGCGCTGGGTGCGCTGCGGGTCCTGCGACTTGATCAGGCTGTGCAGGTCGGCCAGGAAGAAGAAGCTCTCGATCCCCGGCGCGCGGCTGGCCGCAATGGCCGGACGGATGGCGCCAACGTAGTTGCCCAGATGGGGCGTGCCGGAGGGGGTGATGCCGGTAAGGACTCGGGTCGTCATGACTGCGTGGGGTAACCTTCGATGAACGGGGCCAGTTTACCTTGCACGCCACCAACCCCGTCAGGGCCTGCGGCGCGTTCATTCACGCAACCCCGCTGGAGACGCCCGATGAAACGCCTGCTGCCCCTGCTGCTGATCCTGCCCCTGGCCGGCTTCCGCCCGGCCCCGATGCCGCCGCCGGTGTACGAGGACGGCCCCGTGCGCATGGCCCTGGTCGACCGCGACCGCGGTACCGAACTGCGCAGCTACCCGGCCGAAGGCCAACGCTGGGTGGCCGGCGAACGCGGCCACCGCTACGCCGTGCGCCTGTACAACGACAGCCCTCGCCGGGTGCTGGTGGTGCTGTCGGTGGACGGCGTCAACGCCATCTCCGGCGAGGATGCCGATCCCTCGCAGACCGGCTACGTGCTCAATCCCGGCCAGCGCGCCGACATCACCGGCTGGCGCAAGAGCCAGGACGAAGTGGCGCAGTTCGTGTTCAGCAGCCCCAGCGGCAGCTATGCCAGCCGCACCGGCCGCCCGGACAACATCGGCGTGGTGGGCGTGGCCGTGTTCGAGGAAGCGCGCCGCTGGCGCCCCGATCCGATCCTGCGCCGTGGCCTGCCGCTGCCGGCCCCGGCGGCCGAAGCTGCGGCCGATGCCAGTGCCAACGCCAGCGCCAGCCGCATCGAGGGCTACGCCAGCAAGTCGCGGGCCCCGGCGCTGGGTACCGGCCATGGCGCTCGCGAACAGTCCTCGGTACGCGATACCGACTTCGAACGTGCCAGCCGCAGTCCGGCCCAGGTACTGCAGTTGCGCTACGACAGCGCGCGCAACCTGCGTGCGCGCGGCATCCTGGTCGATGCGCCCTCGCGCCTGCCGCGTGAACCGCAGGCGTTCCCCAACCGCTACGTGCCGGACCCGCCGGCACGTTGATCGTCCCGCGCAGACAACACGACGCCCGCAACCTTACGGTGCGGGCGTCGTGTCGTGGGGGAACCCGAAGTGCTTACTTGTAGTCCGGGTAGTCCTTGCTCACGGCGTCCTGGAACTCGCGCACTTCCTTCTCCGCGCGGTCCTTGGCCCAGCCATAACGTTCCTGCAGGCGGCCGGCCAGATATTCGGCATTGCCTTCGGCCACATCGAAGTCGTCGTTGGTCAGATCGCCCCACTTGGCCTGGGCCTTGCCCTTCAGCTGCGACCACTTGCCGGAAATGATGTCTTTGTTCATTGCTGGGAGTCCTTGGTTGCAACGGCGTTCTTACCGTGGCTCCAGCTTGGCGTGGCGGCCGTTGAATACCGGTCAACCGGCAATGAAATACATGCTCACCTGCTTGAATGGTTCACTCCGCTTCGACAGCCATGCGGTAAACAGCGCGCACAAAAAAGGCCGGGAAGATTCCCGGCCTTTCCGCTTTCCAATCCGCGCCGGGCTCACTTGCCCTTGGCGGCGTCCTCAACCTTTTCACCGGCCTTCTGCACGTCCTTGCCGGCACCGGCAACGGTGTTGCAACCGGCCAGCAGGGCCACCGAGAACATCGACAACAGCATCAGGGCAACTACGCGCTTCATGGGCTTCTCCTTGGGTTCGCCGCTACACCGCTTCATTCGCGGATGGGGTTCTATCGCTCGGCGGGAGAAGGCCAACGCCCACCGCCGCCGCGTGAAGTGCAATCTGGCGGCTGCGGCGTGGAGCGGGTGTGAACGGATCGACGATCCGTTCAGGCCCAGCGCTCAGTCGCGCATCAGCGTGGACTTGCCAAACAGGCTTTCCACCAGGTCCACGGCCAGCTCGGCGGTGGCATTCTGCTTGTCCAGCAAGGGGTTGAGCTCGACGATGTCCAGCGAACCCATGCACCCGGTGTCGGCAATCATCTCCATCACCAGCTGCGCCTCGCGGTAGTTCACCCCGCCCGGCACGGTGGTGCCCACGCCCGGGGCGATGCTCGGGTCGAGGAAGTCCACATCGAAGCTGACATGCAGGTGGGTGTTCTCGTCGATGCCGGCCAGCGCCGCTTCCACCGCGCGCTTCATGCCGTTCTCATCGATGTAGCGCATGTCGTAGACATCCACCTTGTGGGTCTTGATCAGGCGCTTCTCTTCCGGGTCCACCGAACGGATGCCGATCTGGTGCATCTGCGCCGGGGTGATCGCCGGCGACGTGCCGCCCAGGCGGGTCAGCGCGTCCGGACCGAGGCCGCACAGGCAGGCCACCGGCATGCCGTGGATATTGCCCGACGGGGTCACATCGCTGGTGTTGAAATCCGAATGCGCATCCAGCCACAACACGCGCAGGGTCTTGCCCTGCTCACGGCACCAGCGGGCAACGGCGGTGATCGAACCGATGCCCAGGCAGTGGTCGCCGCCGAGCATGATCGGCATGCGGCCAGCCTGCAGTTCGGCATAGCTGGCTTCCATCAGCGCATGGTTCCACGCCACCACTTCATCCAGATGGCGGTAGCCTTCCACCGGCGCGGTCCACGGGTTGCGCGGGCCATCCAGGTTGCCCAGGTCGCGCACGTCCACGCCGCGCGCCTCCAGCGCCTCCGGCAGGCCCGCCACGCGCAGCGCTTCCGGCCCCAGCCGTGCACCGCGATGGCCCGCACCCACATCGGTGGGAACGCCAATCAGGGATACGGAGATGGGATGGGCCATGGGTGCCTCCTGCGGTGGGGAAAAAGAAGCACAGTCTAGCCAGAGCTGTGTGACACCACTCGCGGCGGTGCAGCAGGCGGTGATCCAGAACACCGGGGCCACGCTGGCGTTCCTGGTCAGGCATCCCGGCACTTGTTCGTAAGGAATCCGGCCTTCCTTGACACGCCTCACATCCAGGTCGGTATCGCCTCTTATCCAAGGCCGCCATTGCCTGCACCCTGCATCGGCACCCCCAACGGTGCCTCTTCAATTCCCCGATAAAGGAAATCGACGCGTATGAAACATGTACTGAATGGATTGGCGGTGCTGGCAATTGCCCTGGGCGGACTGGTTGCGGCAGATGCCAGCGCGTCCTCGCAGCGCATCACCCATACGGTGACCTCCGATGCGTTTGCAATGCACACGCAAGGCGCACGCCAGGTGCTCGACTGGGTGGCGCAGCGTGTAAAGCCGACGTTCGCCCCGCAGGGCTACGGCAACGTACACGTGGAACGGCGGGCGTTCTCCGTCGGGGGCGCATCTGCACGCTCGGACGGATCGATTCCCGGCAAGCTGCCGGAGCAGGGCATTCCCGGTGAGATCTACCGGGTGGAAAACCTGCTTCCCGATGGCTCCCTGCAGACATGGGAGTTCACCTGGGTGGAACCCTCCTCCGGCCATGGCGGCGGCTGGGAAGTCACTGGGTACACCTACAAGAAGGGCAATGACCCGGTAAACCAGCAGTAACGAAACAGGGGCAACGCACGCCGCATTGCCCCCTTCGAACACGCGGCCGACGGCGGGTTCGTCCCCGCGGTATCTCAACCGCCGCGGCGGCGAACCGGCGTCAGGCTCTGCACCTGGCCGTTGTTGCGCATCATGCACAGGAAACGACCATCGGGATAATCAATGATCAGTTCCTGGTAATCGCTGCCTACCGGCATCTGGGTCACCAGCGTGCCTTGCGCGCCCTTGCGCATATTGCAGGAGCCCAACGCGATATCCCCTGCCGGTGCGCTGTACGCCACCTTGGACACATTGCGGAACACCGCGCGGCAACCGCCGTTCACCCATACCGAGTGCCGCGACAGGCCCCAGTTCCTGCCCTCTTCGCAGCGGGTGTGGCTCAGCTGGCGCACCACCTCCACGTTGCCGCGCGTATCCATGTCGCACGACACCTGCTGCTGGTCGGTGGATTCGCAGGTCACCTCGCGCGGCAGCGCCGCATCGTTGTCGTCATCGTGGCGACGGCGGTCGCGATGCTCTGCCGGCGCGGGCGTTCCGCTGGCACTGACCTGGCAGATGCCATTGGCGCCGCCACGGCCGGTGTAGCTGATCTGCGGCGCGCCGTCGTCGCTGCTGCTGATCGACAGCGTGATGCCACTGTTGGCATCGCGTGCTTCGACGTAGCGGTCGTTGAAGCGTTTCAGTGTGGCCTCGCGGCCCTGCACGTAGACCGGCCCGCCCTCGTCGGCGTGCACGTCGATGCCGCCCGGGCAGCTGGCGTTGAAGAACGGCACCGCGGCCATGGCCGGGGCCACGAAAACGGAGGACAACAGTGCGGCGGTGAGCGGTAGGGCATGGCGACGCATGTGCGGATTCCGAAGGGGCCCAGGATGGGCGTGTGGCGGCAGTATGCGGTGCAGCGCTGCGGGCTGTCCGTGAGGAATATCAAGATCCGCACGGCGCGCGCTGTGGCTCTCAGGTCTGATATTGTGGCGTTGGCGCCTTGCCGAGCCTGTTAAGTCAGCTTTACTTCGCACGCCGAAGTGAGCCGTGTCACCACGAGGGCGCGGCCCTGATTGCCGATGATGGCGGCACTGCGCGATATGTCGCCTCTGGCATTGCGATGCTCGAAACGGGCCAAAGGCGATAATTCATTTTTCCTCTCAGATCACCCGATGTCATCGAAACAAACGACTGGCAGGCGGTGATTTCGCGTGCGCATGATGAATTGCCACCTTCAGCGGGGTGGCCGGGATTTCCAACCCGAAGACTGAAAGCTGTATACGCTTGCCAGCCGGCGCCGTCTTCTCAAGAGCGGCGCCGGCTGGCAATCCGTTCGCCGATCGACGGCGGGCGGTGCGTGGGGGCCTCGTGCCCACCGGCTCATTCAGTCCCGGGATTGGAAACCACGTATCGCCCGCCACCCTTCTCCGGTGGCACCTCTGTTCCGCACGAGGATGCCCGCATGCCCAAGCCCCACCACCCATACCTGACCGCCACACTGGGCGAGGCCGCCCTGCGCCTGCCGCCCGAACTGGCGCAGCCGTTGGAAGCCGCTTTCGCCGCTGCAAACGAGGCGCCCGCGCCGATCAACCTTCCCAGCTGCCTGCAGCGCATCCGCGCCGGTGATGCCGCCGACGGACAGCCGTGGCAAGGGCCGGCCAGCGCACCCGGCCAGGCCGTGGCCGCCGCTCGTCGGGATCGCGCCGCGGTGGGTCTGGTGTCGCTGCTGGAGCTGTACCACGCCGCCGAGCGTGTGCGCGTGGACGGGGAAGAGAAAGACGATATCGGCGACGGCACGCGCGAAGGGCTGATGCTGGCCTGCCGGGGGCTGGCGGAGTATGTGGCGTTGCAGGTGGGCGGGGCTCAGTAAATGCGGAACGTTGAGATCCCCAGCGTGCAGCCTTATAACGCCACGCCCCCAGCCATCGAATCAGGCAGACCCACTGCTGGGTAGTAAACAGCAGGGGATGCGGGTGCGCTTTGAGCACCCGCACTTTTGGGAGAAGCGATGAAAGGCGAGCTATTACCTCGAGTGTGAGGTGCGCGATCGCGTCAATCACTCAGCGCCACACTTGTGCATGCCAATTTACTACTGGTTAACTCACCGGAGCGGGGGCATCCATCCCCGCTTCTACAGGGGGCGGGATGTACAGAGTCGCGATGTTCCTTTTCGGCGTCTGCACCGTTTTGCTTTCAGGCTGCACTACTACTGCGGTTCCCAAAGGCGTCGCCTCGGCTGGATACACCGAAGTTGTTTCTGTTCCTCTGGGCCCTCTCCGCTACTTCCACACGGCTTCCCTGCTTCCCGGGCGAACCGCCGTAGGCACCACGCACGTCCACCTCTGTGCAAACACTGAGCGGAGTATCAGCCTGCAGATCGCAGAAGGGCTTGTGATCGTTGCTGAAGATGTCTGTTCACGGATCGATGCGGCGGCGGACCTGGCCGAGTCATGGATACCGGCGGCATCCAACAGCTATCGGATCCTGCTAGTGCCGGAAGGCACTGCGGGGGCAATACGGACAAGATCACTTGGCCGCTTTGCGACAGGCAGGACGCTTGCACTTGCATCGCACGTCTACGGCGATCAACGACAAGCCTTCGCGGATCTCGTTGACCTGGTTGCGCACGAGAGCCTTCACGCATTGGGGCACGCTACCAGGCATCCGCGAGCGCGCGACGAAAGAAGCGCCTACTACGCAGGGCTGTGTGCCCAGCTCAAGATCAACGGGCTCATCAAGGAAGAGAGCTTGCCCGGAGCCCCGCTTGCTTCGGGTGATCGGGCAGTACGCATCTCGTCCCAGCAGGCCTATCGTGTGCGGCTTGAGACCTATCCGTTGCTGGTGGACGGCACCATCCGGCTTGGAACGCCATCCGGCGAGTCGATGCTGCAACGGTGCCAGCAGATTGGAAACGAGTTGATTCGTCTGCAGTAGGCCTGAACGCGAAAAGGCCAGCGCACTGCGCTGGCCTTTCTCGCTGAACCCCTGGCTCTGGGGCGTAGCGGAGATCCCAAGTGGTGCCGCTTATCCGAATCGAACGGATGACCTACTGTTTACAAGACAGTTGCTCTACCAACTGAGCTAAAGCGGCATGGGTGGATCACCGGCGGCAATGCCGCGGTCAGGGGATTCTAGCGCAACCGCGTGCATTCCAGCGACCGGCTCTGCGCCGCGCCGCTGCGCTGCTGGGCCTGGGCCGGCTGCGTGCCCGCCGCCAGCTGCCCTTCCAGCCACCATTGGCCGGCGTCGCCGCTGGCGACCAGGCGCGGCTGGAAGCCGGCGGCCTGCACCGCCGCCATGCGTCGTTCGGCGCCTTCGCGGTTGCGGTACTGGCCCAGCGCCACGGCGTTGGCTTCCTCGCCCTGGCTGATGATGTAGTAGTCGCTCAGGCCGGCGGCGACGATGCGCTTCACGGTGGCCTGCGCTTCGTCGCGGTTGGCGGCGGCCGGCAGCATCACCCGGTAACGTGCGCTGCCGCTGGCAGCCGGCTGTTCGCGCAGGCGCACCTGGCTGATCAGCGTGCTGGCCTTGCCTTGCGCACTGGTCGCGGCGGCGCGGTCGGCGAACGGGCCCAGCGCGACGCAGCGCGGCGGCTCGGCGGCCTCGGGCGGGGTTACGGGCTTTTCCGCTGCCGGAACGGGTACAGGCGGTGTTACCGGCTTGGCAGCGGCAGCAACCGGCGCAGCCTCAGCCACCTGCGGCTTGGCGATCTCCGGCTTTGCCGGCGCGGGTGCAGGCGTCGCAGCCACGGCCGTCTTCGCGGCCGGTTCGCGCTCCACCAGCGGTGCGGTCGGGGCAGCGGCAGTCGCTTCGGCTGCGGCATTGGCATCCACACCACCGGGCACCCAGCGCAGCTCGGCCACACCGGCCGGTTGCGGCGGCGGCGCGGGCGGTTGCGGTGCATCGCGCAGCAGCCACCAGCAGGCGACGCCAAGATTGAGAATGGCCAGTACGACGATCAGGGCACGGGTCAGCATGCGCGGATACTAGCCTGCGGGCTGGTGCACCGCCCAGCGGGCGAGGCCATCCAGCACCAGCGATGGGTGGTAGTCGGCGCCGGGCAGCCGCGGCATCAGCGCCGGTGCGCCGCCACCATGCACCAGCAGCGACGGTGCCACGCCCAGCAGCGTGTGCGCCTGCTGCGCGCTGCGTTCAATCAGCGCCACCGCAGCGCCATCGCAGCCGGAAGCCAGCGCGTCGGCGGTGTCGTTGGCGAACTCGCTGTAGTCGCCGCCGGTCGCCGGCAGCTGCACCGCACGCGCGTGCAGTGCTTCGCGCATGGTGGTGGGCGATGCGGAAATGCGGCCACCGTGGTGCTGGCCATCGGCGTCGAGCAGGTCAATCGTCAGTGCGGTGCCCACGCCGACCACCAGCACCGGGCGCTGCGCCTTGGCTGCAGCCAGCAGGGCCAGGAAGCGGTCGACGCCGAACTTTTCCGGCTTGGCATAGGCAATGCGCACGCCCGCGCATTCGGCGCTGGTGCGCACGACATGCACGTGTTCGAAGCGGCGCTGCAGCTGGTCCAGCATGGCGCTGGTCAGCGAGGGTGCGGCCACGCTGGCCACGAACGCGGTGCGGCCGCTGGGCAGGCTGTGCGGCGGTTGCCCGGCCATGCCTTCGGCGCCATGCGCCCAGGCCTGCACGTCACCGGCGCGGTCGCCCTGCAACGGCGCGAACTTGAAGCGCGAGTTGCCCAGGTCGAACAACCAATCGCTCATGCTGCCCTCACGCTGACTTCGCCGGCGTGCAGCAGGCGTTCCTGGCCATCGATGCGCACGCGCAATGCGCCGTCATCGGCCAGGCCTAGCGCGGTACCGTGCTGCCACTGCCCGTCCAGTTCCACGCGTACTTCGCGGCCGGCCAGCATGTCGAAGGCGGCGTAGCGCGGCAGGAACGGAGCGAGGCCTTCGCGATCGAATTCTTCCAGCGCCGGCAGCAGGCGCTTCAGCACGGCCGCAACGACCACGTTGCGGTCCACCGGCTTGCCGGCCAGGGTGTCCAGGTCCACCCACGGCTGGGTGATCTGCTCGGCGAACGACGGCGGCATGTGCGTGTTGATGCCGATGCCGATCACCGCGCGCGCCGGGCCGGCGTATTCGCCACCGCCTTCTGCGAGCAGGCCGACCAGCTTGCGCTTACCATCGACGATCAGGTCGTTCGGCCACTTCAGCTGCGCCTGGGTGTAGCCCAGGTCGTGCAGCGCTTCGGCCACGGCGATGCCGGCCACCAGGCTCAGCCCGGCCAGGCGGCCGAGGCCACCGGAGTACAGGCGCAGCACCGATAGGTAGATATGCGCGGCCAGCGGGGAGGCCCAGGTGCGGCCACGACGGCCACGGCCACCGGTCTGGCGTTCGGCCAGCAGGACGCTGACCCCGCGCTGGGGCGCGCTGCAACGCAGCAATTCGGCGTTGGTCGAATCCACCGTCCAGGCCACC
Source organism: Stenotrophomonas genospecies 3 (assembly GCF_054473855.1). Classification (NCBI taxonomy): domain Bacteria; kingdom Pseudomonadati; phylum Pseudomonadota; class Gammaproteobacteria; order Lysobacterales; family Lysobacteraceae; genus Stenotrophomonas; species Stenotrophomonas genospecies 3. The sequence continues at coordinate 57,278 of NZ_JBTMUR010000014.1, read as the reverse complement.
TGCAGGTCGTGCAGCAGCGGCAGAACCCCGGCCGGCAGGCCGGCGCGGATCGCGTCCGGGTCCAGCAGATCGACCGGGCGGGTCAGGCCGTAGCCTTCGCCGGCACGGCCCTCGACGTCCACACCGGCGGCCCTAAGCCCTTGAATACGCTTCCAAATTGCCGCCCGGGTCTGGCCCAGCTCACGGGCCAGGGCGTCGCCGGACAGGCGACCGGCAGCGAGTTTGGCCAGCAATTGGCGATCGTCCACGGCAGCTTCCACGAAGTCAGGAAGGAATTATGCGGGAAAGCCGCCAGCGACGCCCGCCACGCTGGGTTCCGCAGGGGCTTCCAACGGGGCGCCGGGTTCGGGCTAGAATCGGGAACTCACCCTCCCTTAACGTGGATGTCGTCAATGCGCCGTTATGCCCATTGCCTGATCCTGCTGATGATGCCCTTCGCGGCGTCTGCGACAGCAGCGCTGGACGACAGCCGCGGCGCCTGCGTGTCGTCCAACGGTGATGCCGCCTCGCAGCGCGCACCGACCGCGACCGCCTCGGCAGCCACCACCAAGCCGGCGGCGGTACGCCCGGCCGCCAGCAGTGCCACCAGCACCGGCGGCGGTGGCAGCGACGATGACGTGCTGCAGCGCATCCGCGCGCCGAAGTGGCACAGCTACCTGCCGGGAATGTTCCGCTGATCAAGTCGTTGCTGCAGTGGCTGCGGCCTGCGCCGCGGCCGATCGACGATACACTTTGGGAAGACGCCTGCCGCCGCGCGGCCTGGCTGCACGGACTGGACGACGAACGCCGTGCGCGCCTGCGCGTACTGGCCACGCGCTTCCTGCACGAGAAGACCATCACCCCGATCGGCGAGCTGCAGCTGCAGGCCGGTGACGGCGTGCTGCTGGCCGCACTGTGCTGCCTGCCGCTGCTGGAGTTCGGTGAAGTGGGGCTGGAAGGCTGGTCGCAGCTGATCGTCTACCCCGATGCGTTCCGCGTGCACCGCAGCCACATGGATGCGGCGGGCGTGCTGCACGAGTGGGATGACGAGCTGATCGGCGAGTCGTGGGACAGCGGCCCGTTGATCCTGTCCTGGGCCGACGTGCAGGCCGACCTGGCCGCACCCCACGAGGGTTATTGCGTGGCGGTGCACGAGATGGTGCACAAGCTGGATGCGCTGGATGGCGCGATGGACGGCACCCCGCCGCTGCCACGCGAATGGCAGCGCGAATGGGCGGGCATTTTCCAGCGCGCCTACGATGCCTTCTGTGCGCAGGTGGATGCGGGCGAAGAAACGCTGATCGATCCGTATGCGGCCGAGGCGCCGGAAGAGTTCTTCGCGGTGGCCAGCGAGTACCACTTCTCGGCGCCGGATCTGCTGCAGCAGGCGTTGCCGGAGGTGGCGGCGCAGCTGCGGCGGTTCTATGGCGAGCCGCCGAAGATCGCATTGCGGTAGTGCCGGCCGCTGGCCGGCAACCTGGCACCGCCACCGAAGATCATGAGGTTGCCGGCCAGCGGCCGGCACTACCGGAACACCACGCGTTGTTGCGCCACGCGATGCCGGCGGAGGGGAACGCGTGCGATTACGGCCCCGGCGGCAGGCGCACTTCGAAGCGGGCGCCGCCCAGTTCGGCCGAACGGCCCACGGTCAGTTCGCCGCGGTAATCCTTGATCAGGTCCTGCACGATCGACAGGCCGATGCCGTGGCCCTGCACGCGCTCGTCGCCACGCACGCCACGCTGCAGCACCTTGCCGATGTCGTCCGGGGCAATGCCCGGGCCATCGTCATCCACCGCCAGCAGCAGGCCGGCACGGCGTGCGTTCGGGGCCGGCAGCGGCTGCGCGGTCAACAGCACGCGGCGGTTGGCCCATTTGAAGGCGTTCTCCAGCAGATTGCCGAGCAGTTCCTGCAGGTCGCCCGGTTCGCCGTGGAAGCGCGCCGCCGGGTCGATATCGAATTCGCACAGCACGCCCTTGGAGGCGTAGACCTTTTCCAGGCCACGCACGATTTCCTCGGCATTGGACTCGATCGGCAGCGGCGCGGAGAACAGCTTGTGGCCCGACGAGGCCGCGCGCGCCAGCTGGTACGAGACCAGGTTGTTCATGCGCTGCAGCTGCACGTCCAGCTCCTCGCGCAGTGCGGTGTCGCCGGCACCGCTGTCCATCTGCGTGCGCAGCACCGCGATCGGCGTCTTCAGGCTGTGCGCCAGGTCGGCCAGGGTGTTGCGCTGGCGCTCGAGGTTCTCGCGCTCGCTTTCGATGAAGGCGTTGATGCTGTCGGTCAGCGGTTCCAGCTCGCGCGGGTGGCGCTCGCTCATGCGCTCGGTCTCGCCGCGCTGCACCTTGGTCAGCTCGGTGATCACGCGGCGCAGCGGGCGCAGGCTCCACTGCAGGATGACGGTCTGCAGCAGCAGCAGGATCAGGCCGATGCCGCCCAGGTAGAACCAGACGCGGCCACGGAACACACGCAGCTGCGCACCCAGCGCGCGCGAGTCTTCCATCACGTAGATGGTGTACGGGAATTCGGTGGCGGGATCGGCGTCGGCGCCCCACACCAGGCCCAGGCCATAGCGGTAGACCGAGCCCTGGCTGCCATCGATCTGGATCATCGGCAGCGGGCCTTCGAACACTTCCTGGCGCGGCGCCAGCAGGCCGCCGCCCACGGTGGGCAGCATCGGGCCTTCGGCAGACATCGAATTGCCCTTGCCGTGCGGCATCACCACCTGCAGGTACAGGCCACTGCCGGGCACATCGAAGCGCGAATCCGGCGGCTGCTCGCGGATGTACAGCGAGCGGTCGCGGGTGAAGTCGATGCCGGCCGCGTAGGACGTGGCGTAGTTCTTCAGGCGCTCACGCAGGTTCGCCTTCGCCGTATCGGCGAAGGCGGCGTCGAGCGCGTAACCGGCCAGCGCCAGGAACGCGACCAGGCCCACGGACGCGGCGAGCATCTGGCGCGCCTGCAGTGAGCGCGGCCGCCAGCGTCGGAAGAACCACAGACGGCCGGACATCATGGTATCGCCAGGGTGAGCCGGCTCAGCCCTCGTTGCGGGGGATCGCGAAACGGTAGCCGCGACCGCGCACGGTCTCGATCGGCTTCAGCTCGCCATCCGGATCCAGCTTCTTGCGCAGGCGGCCGATGAAGACCTCCAGCACGTTCGAGTCGCGGTCGAAGTCCTGCTGGTAGATGTGCTCGGTGAGATCGGCCTTCGAGACCAGTTCACCGGCATGCATCATCAGGTACTCCAGCACCTTGTACTCGTAGCTGGTCAGGTCGACATTGCTGCCGGCCACGCTGACGGTCTGGGCGGCGAGATCCAGCGCAACCGGGCCGCATTCCAGGGTCGGCTTGCTCCAGCCAGCGGCGCGGCGCAGCAGCGCATTGACGCGGGCCAGCAGTTCTTCGACGTGGAACGGCTTGACCAGGTAATCGTCAGCGCCCTGCTTCAGGCCCTCGACCTTGTCCTGCCAGCTCGAACGCGCGGTCAGGATCAGCACCGGGAACTTCTTGCCTTCGTCACGCAGGGCCTTGATCAGCTCCATGCCCGACATCTTGGGCAGGCCGAGGTCGATGATGCCGACATCGAACGGAACTTCGCGCCCCATGTAGAGGCCTTCCTCGCCGTCCTGCGCAGCATCGACGGCAAAGCCTTCGCGCTTGAGCCGGGCTGCCAGGGTCTCACGCAGCGGGGCTTCGTCTTCGACCAGAAGGATACGCATGAACTCTCCCTAGTGTCCTGGGTGTGGCCCGGAGGCCTGTGGGGTACGGGTTGATAGCGACAACTATCCCTGTTCAGGGGTTATCGCCGCGTAGTGATGACATATCCGACCGCGGCGTGCGCGGCTGTGAACGCGACGGCGCGGGGTCGTCCATGTAGCGGACCCGGCCCCGATCGTCCATGTACTTCACCCGGTTGATATCACGACCATCGAACGGCACGCGCTCGGCGCCGAGGATGTGGCCGCCGGTGGTGCGCTGCACGCGGCGCACGGCATCGGACAGCGAACGCTCGTCGCCACGGTTGCCGCGCTCGCCCCGCTCCATCATCTCCGCCCGCCCCTGGTCGCCGCGCGGCGGCTGTTGCGCCAGCGCCGAAGACAGCGGCACAGCCGACAGGACCACGCAGGTGGCCAGGGCAATGCGGCGGTGGAAGGGAGCGGAAGACATCGATGCGATCCTAGCCGAGCACGGAGATTCGTTCAAAAGTCGTAAATCCGGCGCCGGGTTCGAAACCCAGCGTTTTACAAATCTTTTGCAAATTCTTGGTTTACAGCGGTGAATCCGGTCTGAACTTTTCCGGCCCTGTGCCCGAGTCGTTCAGCTAAGTGAACATTCGGGACGAATCGCCGTCCCTTGTCAAGTCAGGAATGTGACTGCGGTCACGCTGCGGCGCGATCAGCTTCGCGGTCGGTGACCGCCAAGGCCTGTTCGATCAGGCTCCAGCCGGCGCCGGGGCGGTGTGCGCCCTCGCTCAGCACCTGGCGGAATGCGCGCCCACCGGGTTGGCCGTGGAACAGGCCGAGCAGGTGGCGGGTGATGTGCTTCAGCGCCAGGCCTTCGCCCAGCCGCGCCTCGATGTAGGGGCGCATCGCGCGCAGCAGGTCGCCACGGGCCTGCAGCGGGGCGCCGGTGTGCAGCGCCTCCAGCTGATGCAGCAGGTAGGGGTCGTGGTAGGCCGCGCGGCCCAGCATCACGCCATCGACGTGCGCGGCCTGCGCCTGCACCGCCTCGATGCTGGCCAGGCCGCCGTTGATCACCACCGGCAGTGCCGAGCGCTCCCGCTTCAGGCGGTAGGCCCAGTCGTATTTGAGCGGGGGAACCTCGCGGTTCTCCTTCGGCGACAGGCCCTTCAGCCACGCGTTGCGCGCGTGCACCACCACCATCGCCGCACCGGCGGCGACCTGACGGTCGACGAAGGCGGCGAACACGTCGTAGTCGTTGTCCTCGTCCACGCCCAAGCGGCACTTCACCGTCACCGGGATATCAACCGCATCGACCATGGCCGCAACGCACTCGGCCACCAGCGCCGGCTCGCGCATCAGGCACGCGCCGAAGCGGCCGGCCTGCACGCGATCAGACGGGCAGCCGCAGTTGAGGTTGACCTCGTCATAGCCCCACTCGGCGGCAATACGCGCGGCCTGCGCCAGCAGCGCCGGATCACTGCCGCCCAGCTGTAGCGCCAGCGGCTGTTCGCTGCGGTCGAAGCCGAGCAGGCGCTCGCGGTCGCCGTGGATGACCGCGTTGGCGTGCACCATCTCCGTGTACAGGCGTACGCCCGGTGCCAGCACGCGGTGGAAAACGCGGCAATGGCGATCGGTCCAGTCCATCATCGGGGCGACGGACAGGCGCAGGGAATCGGCGTAACGGGCGGTGGCGGACGTCATCGGGGCATTGATCGTGGAGACTGGCATTGCCAGTGAGATCAATAGTTTACACCGGGCGGCTGAATGCGCCCGGTCAGCCGCGCGGCGAGCGCCGGTTGGGCCCGGCTCCGGCTGGCGGCCGGGGCGGGCTGGGCGGTGGCGGCGGACGCTTCCTGCCCTCGGGGAGCTTGGGGTTCGCGTTCTCCATGGATACGACCAACTGGTCCAGTGGTGGGTTGGAACCCTTCCTCAACTTAGCCATCGTCTGTCTCCTGGAGAATCTCGACCCACTGCACATCCACTGCGTGAATCAGTATGCCATCGAGCTGCGGAAGCTCGACCACGGCGGGGCTGGCCACGGGATCCGCTGCTGGATCGGCACCTTCATCGGGTGGATCCGCATCCACCAGCCAGGCCGGCATCTGCATGTAGAACTGTCCCGCAGCGGGGCTGATCGGCCACTCCTTGGGATAGCCGGTCAATCGACGGCCATCCTTCAATTGCAGCACCACGAAGGCAGGACGCGTACCCAGTACGCAATACCACTCGCTCGGGTGGGATGTCCTCGTGGTGAAGCCTGCGCGGCGGAGAACCCTGTGGAGGGAATCCTTGTTCGCAGCGAGGGCCAATCCTGCCCCCAGCAGTGCGGCGAGGACAAAACCCCATAGCAGGCTGCTGGTCTCGGTCCAGGTCCCCAGCACAAAGCAGCGACCCGCCAGCAGGAGCATCAGTTCGGTGAACTTGACCAGCACCTGGACCGCGAAGGTGAACACCAACGCTTCCACGGTCCGTTCGAACTGCGGCGGCTTGGGATGGGATGTCAGCCCATAGAACACCCATGCAGACAGGAAGCCCGGCAGCAGAAAGGTCAGCAGCGTGGTGGCGTTGTTGAAGAGCGAATCCATTCCGGCAGAAGTACTCCGTCGTGAGGATCACAACGGAGCACGATCACAGCGATTCTTCCACCCTGGGTGGGGTTCACAGGCTGAAGATGCAGCAACACCAACGGCGGCCATGGCGTTGCAGTTGCCCCACGAGAGCCGATAGCGTCAATGCGCGCTGCCAGCAGCGCCTTTGCCACCCACCTGCTCAATGAGGGTCTGGCTGGCCGCATTGAGCCCCACCACCGTCACCTCCGCACCGTGCGCGGCCAACTTTTCCTGCGCCCGCTCCAGCGCGGCCACGGCAGTCAGGTCCCACAGGTGCGCATCGCGCAGATCAATCTGCACCTTCGGCGCCACGTGCTGGTAATCGAACGCTGCACCCAGCTGCCCTGCCGAGGCGAAGAACACCTGCCCGCGCACGCGATAGACCTGCGTGTCATCGGCATCGTCGCGCTGCACGTCCAGCATGCGGCCAACCTTGCGCGCGAAGAACAGGGCCGACAGCAGCACACCGCTGAGCACGCCCTTGGCCAGATCATGGGTGGCCACGGTGACCACCACGGTCAGCAGCATCACCGCAGAGGAACTGCGCGGATGCGTGCGCAGGTCGCGCAGCGAGCGCCAGCTGAAGGTGCCGATGCTGACCATGATCATCACCGCCACCAGCGCCGCCATCGGGATCTGCCGTACCAGATCGCTGCCGTACACCACCAGTATCAGCAGGAACACGCCGGCCACCAGGCAGGACAGGCGGCCGCGCCCACCGGAGGTCACGTTGATCACCGACTGGCCGATCATCGCGCAGCCGGCCATGCCGCCGAGGAAGCCGGTGACCGTATTCGCCACGCCCTGGCCAACACATTCGCGGTTGCGCTCGCTCGGCGTTTCGGTGATGTCCTCAACGATCTGCAGGGTCATCATCGATTCGAGCAGGCCGACCACGGCCAGCGTGGCCGACACCGGCAGCAGAATGCGCAGCGTCTCCCAGGTGAGCGGCACATCGGGCAGCAGGAAATGCGGCAGGCTGTCGGGCAGCTGGCCCATGTCACCGACGCTGCGTACGTCCACGCCGAAGCCGATCACCACGGCGGTCAGCACCACAATGGCCACCAGAGGCGACGGCACCGCGCGGGTAATGCGTGGCAGCAGGTAGATGATCGCCAGCGCGGCGGCGCACAGCACATAGACCGTAGGCCCGCGACCGATCAGCTCGGGCATCTGTGCCAGGAAGATCAGGATCGCCAGCGCGTTGACGAAGCCGGTGATGACCGAGCGCGAGACGAAGCGCATCAACGAGCCCAGCTTGAACACGCCGGCCAGCACCTGCAGCAGGCCGGCCAGGATGCTGGCGGCGAACAGGTACTGCAGGCCGTGGTCCTTGACGAGGTCGACCATCACCAGCGCCATTGCACCGGTGGCGGCGGAGATCATGCCAGGGCGGCCGCCAGCAATAGCGGTGATGACGGCAATCGAGAACGCGGCGTACAGGCCAACCTTGGGGTCGACGCCGGCAATGAGCGAGAACGCGATGGCCTCGGGAATCAGGGCCAGGGCGACGACGATGCCGGACAGCAGGTCGCCACGGATGTTGCCGAGCCATTGCTGGCGCAGGGGGTAGGACGTTTGCATGGGAAAGCTCCGCGCGCAGGCGGGCGTGGCCGCATGGCGCTGCAGTGGAAAGACACGGGTTCCTGAGCCGGGCGGGCCGGCTGCCGATGTGCGGCAAGGGTCAGGGTGGCGTGATCACTGCAGGCGAGCGTCGGTACGTGGGAGGGGCGCAGTCTACGGGAAGCGGCCCCACGGGGGTAGCGCGGTTGGCCGGAGAAGGCAGCGAAAGGCAGCGGAGCCTGGCTCCGCTCTACAATTGAACCATGGCCGCCAACCGCCCGCAGTTCTTCGACCCCGCCACCGAACAGGGCGTGCTGCGCCTGTCGATCGCCGCCTCGCTGCTGCTGGCCGCGGCGGCGGTGGTGTTCGGCCTGCTGGCCAATTCCTCGCTGATCATCTTCGACGGCATCTACGGCCTGATCGACGTGGTGATGACCTGGCTGTCGCTGCTGGTGGCGCGCCTGATCGCGCTGTCCACACAGACCGATGCGCTGCAATCGCGGCTCAACCAGCGCTTCACCATGGGCTTCTGGCACCTGGAGCCGATCGTGCTGGGGGTGAGCGGCACACTGATGATCGGTGCGGCGCTGTATGCGCTGGTCAATGCGGTGGACGCGTTGATGTCCGGGGGCCGCCACATCGCCCTCGGCCCGGCCATTGCCTTCGCCGGGCTGTCGATCGTGGGCGAAGGCGCGCTGGCCTGGTTCATCCTGCGCGCCAACCGCCGCATCGGCTCGGAGTTCATCGCATTGGACGCGAAGAACTGGGTGATCGCGGCCAGCATGTCGGCCTGCTACCTGCTGGCTTTCCTCGGCGGCGTACTGGTGCAGGGCACCTCGTGGGGCTGGGTCGGGCCGTACATCGACCCGGCCATCCTCGCCTTCGTCTGCGTGCTGGTGATGATCGCCCCGCTCGGCACGGTGCGGCGCGCGCTGGCCGGCATCCTGCTGGTCACCCCGCCGGAACTGCAGGCCCATGTGGATGCAGTGGCACGCGGGATCGTGGCCAAGCACGGCTTCGTCGAGCACCGCAGCTACGTGGCCCAGGTGGGGCGTGGCGAGCAGATCGAGCTGTTCTTCGTGGTACCGGAAAACGACCCGCCGCGGCCCCTGGTGGAATGGGACCAGCTGCGCGATGAGATCGGCGATGCACTGGGCGAAGCCTCGCCGGACCGCTGGCTGACCATCATGTTCACCACCGACCGCGAATGGACGATCTAGGCTGGCAGGACGATCAATCAAATTTTTCGTACGCATTGCAACCCAACGTACGCGGAAACCGGGCAAAGTAGGCTCCATCGCAACACCCACCCACCGACCAGGAGCATCCCGATGTCCATCGAAAAGGTTCTGTACACCGCCCAGGCCACCTCCACCGGCGGCCGTGAAGGCCGTTCCGTCTCCTCCGACAACGTGCTGGATATCCAGCTGTCGACCCCGCGCGAGCTGGGCGGCGCCGGCGGCCCGGGCACCAACCCGGAACAGCTGTTCGCGGCCGGCTACTCGGCTTGCTTCCTGGGCGCGCTGAAGTTCGTGGCCGGCCAGGCCAAGGTCGCGCTGCCGGCCGACACCACGGTGACCGGCAAGGTCGGTATCGGCCAGATCCCGACCGGTTTCGGCATCGAAGCCGAGCTGACCATCAGCGCTCCTGGCGTGCCGCGCGAGCAGCTGGAAGAACTGGTGCAGAAGGCACACATCGTGTGCCCGTACTCGAATGCCACGCGCGGCAACATCGACGTGACGCTGGTCGTTGCCTGATGGAACCGGGGGTCGGGTTCATTTCGCCTTGTGAACGGGATCCGACCCCGATTCAGGTAATCTGACGAAATATGATGGCGATTTGTTTGACATATCCACCAGTGGCGACTAAGCTTCGCAGGCGAAGCTTAGTCGCCACTGGTGGATCAGATCCGACTGAAGGACCCTGTGGCCCGCATTGGCCTCAGTCCTGCACTCCTGAACCAATTCAAGCGCTCAGTTTGACAATGGGTCACTGCGGCCTCAGGCTTCGCCTGCGAAGCCTGAGGCCGCAGTGACCAATGAAAAATGACCTGCGAGATCGAGCAGTAATAGACGCAACGGCGGAGCTGATTGACGTATTTCAGCTCACCCTGCTGACGGCCTCCCAGGAACTGCCGTCTACGCGCTGCATCAGCCACGCTTCGCTCGTACCGATCATCCAGCGGACGCAGAAGGCGCTCACCTCAGGTACGTTCCGCACCTACTCTGCGGTCAGGATCATCGCGGTGTTGGAGAGCGCTGAACTGCTGCGCCGGTTGCCACTGACGTCACCACGGGGCAGGCCCGTGAAAATCTACGTCCTGGGCTTCAATGAAACCTCGCAGCCCTCCGCTCTGGAGGTCATGCAGGCTTACCGTCCCGCCGGGACGCTTTGCTATTTTTCGGCCCTGGAACTGCACGGGTTGACGACCCAACCGACACCTCACTATCACCTGGCGGAATTCAGGCCAGGCATAGCGTCTTCTGCCGTCGAGCCGCCGGCAGAAAGCAGTGACAAACCGCAATCTCTCGGCGTTGAAGTGTTCACGCTTGAGGATGTGAAGTGCTTCCTGACCAGCCGCGACCCGAACAATCTCCAGGGCATACAACGCCGCCAGCTCCACTCGCAGTGCACGGTGCGGGTCACCACACTTGAGCAGACATTGCTCGATTGCCTGCATCGCCCCCGAAGCGCCGGCGGGCCGGCCGTTGTTTTCGAGGCCTGGGCATCCGGCTTGCCCCGATCAAATGCCGCAAAGCTTTGGGCGCTGCTCGACTCGATCCAAAACCCCAACCTGATGCGGCGCGCCGGTTACATGCTGGAGTACCACCAAACCACTTCTGCCTTGCTGGATCAGATCCGCAGCGCACTGAGGGGTTTTCCCACCGACCAACCTCCCGAATCACTGCTTCCAGGCATTCCATACAGCAATACCGCGAACGACTGGCACCTGCGAACACCTTGAGGAAAGTGCATGAATCGGAGTCAACAGGATGCATGGAAGCGCGAAGCCCTCGATATGTGTTTCCAGGCACTGGCCAGCTGCAACGAACTGTCCCGAAAAATCGTCTACAAAGGTGCCCGCATCCTTGCCCTGCGGCTTGGAGGGCAACAAAGAGCGTCTTATGACCTGGATGCCAACATCCTTCTATCGTTCGCGGTCAGAACGCCAGATAGAAACGAGCAGTCAGCAATCCTGCACGACTTGTTCAGCACTGCGATTTCCAACTTCGCTTCGGCACAGGATCCTGTACGTTTCGAACTGGACAGATTGGACATCACGCACAACCCACCCAACCATCCCATGGGCTGGAATGCCTTTGATGTGAAGGTGAGATTGAAAGACTTCAACAACGAAGGCGTTCGTGGGCTTCCGTTCGTTTCATTTGACGTTGCTGCGCCAGAGGCCCTGGGTGACATTGCCGTTGCCCCATTGGAGGTCGATGGGCACACCGTATTCGCCTACACGCTTGAGCGCATCGCTGGCGAAAAGCTCAGGGCATTTCTCAGCTCGCTTCCCGCCTATCGGACCAAAGTCCAGAAGCCAGGTGAAGTCGTCCGCGTCAAGGATATCTATGATGTTTCAAAGATACTGGCAGCGCATCCGCTCGAAGACACTGCGTTCTGGAATGCCGCGGGCGCCGAATTCAAACTTGCCTGCGCGTCCCGCTTCATCGACTGCAGCAACATGGCGACGTTCTCGGAAGCTCTCGCCGTAACCAAGGCCACTTACGAATCTGACCCGACCTTACCCAAGGACATCGACTTCAACACCGCGTGGACGAATCTGCAGGCGATTGTCGCCTATTGGGAATCCTGCCTCATCCTGCCTATTGCCAACCCATTCCCCATCCAGAAGACGTAAAAATGGGCGGATACCGGTCGAAACCGAACATCCGCCCATCCCACCTTCGTTGTCCCGCACGGGGGCATGAGGTTGCCGGCCAGCGGCCGGCACTACCAGGTCACTTCTCGCTCGTAATGAGCTGCACGACGCTGGAGAAATCCAGCTTGCCGCGGCCAGCCTGGTGATTCATCGAGTACAGGTTGCGGGCCACTTCGCCCAGCGGGATCGAGGCGCCGACACTCATCGCCGCTTCCACCGCCAGGCCCATGTCCTTCAGCATCAGATCACTGCCGAAGCCGCCGCTGTAGCCGCGCGAGGCCGGGGCGTTTTCCAGCACGCCCGGCCACGGGTTGCACACTTCGGTGGCCCAGCTGCGGCCGGTGCTGACCGCCATCATCTGCGACAGCACCTTCGGGTCCAGCCCGTGCGCCACGCCGAGGGCGATGGCTTCACCGGTGACGGCCATGATCACGCCCAGCGCCATGTTGTTGCACAGCTTGGCCACCTGGCCGGCACCACTGGCGCCGACATGGAAGATGTTCTTGCCCATCGCCTGCAGCACCGGGCGCGCACGTTCCAGCGCGTCCTCCTCACCACCGACGATGAAGGTCAGGGTGCCGGCCTGGGCACCGGCGGTACCGCCGGACACCGGTGCGTCGATCATCTGCAGGCCACGTGCGGCAGCGGCTTCGGAAACCTTGCGGGCGCTGGCCGGGGCGATCGTGCTGCAGTCGATGACCAGTGCGCCGGCCGGAATCGCGGCAAGAATGCCGTCATCGCCCAGGTACACGCCTTCGACGTGGCGGCTGGCCGGCAGCATCGAGATCACCACCTCGGCATCGGCCAGGGTTTCGCGCGCCGATGCGGCCGCGCTGGCGCCAGCATCGACGGCGGCCTGCACCGCGGCCGGGACCAGATCGAACACGCGCACGGTGTGGCCGTTCTTGACCAGATTGGCGGCCATCGGGCCACCCATGTTGCCCAACCCGATGAATGCAATGCGGCTCATGCAAGGCTCCTTTCAACAAGGGGAGTGCCCAGGTCGGCCAGCGGATGCGCGGCATCGGCCCAGGGGGAAGCGAAGAAGGTGTCGGCCCACGCGCCGGTGGCCTCGGCCAGGGTGGCCGGGTTCCACTGCGGATTGCGGTCCTTGTCGATCAGCAGCGCGCGGATGCCTTCGGCGAAATCACCGTGGGCGGCGCAATGCAGGGCGACGATGTACTCCAGGCGATAGATCGCGGCAAGGTCCTGGCCGGCACTGCGGCGCTGCAGTTCGTACGACAACCGTGCCGAACCCGGTGCACCGGCGGCGAGGGTCTTCTGTGCCGCCTGCAGCCAGGCATCGTCGGTCTGCAGAGTGGAGATGCGGCCGATGATCGCGGAGAGGTCATCGCCTTCGCACAGCGCATCGACCTGCGCCGCATTGGCCAGCAGCGGACCGGTCGCGGCGTCACTGGCATGCGACTGCAGCAGATGGCTGAGGCGTTCGTGGTTGTGTGCGGCGTTGCTGGACCACGCGACCTGCAGCAGCGCATCGAACACCGCGCTGCGGCGTTCTTCGGCAACATGCACGTCGGCCAGGCCGGCGTAGATGGCGTCGCCCGGGTTCAGCAGCGCGCCGGTCAGGGCCAGGAACAGGCCGCCCTTGCCCGGCACGCGCGGCAGCAGCCAGCTGCCACCCACATCGGGGAAAAGGCCGACGGTGATTTCCGGGAAGGCCAGCTTGGAGCGCTCGCTGACCACGCGGTGGCTGGCGCCGGACATCAGGCCGATGCCGCCGCCCATCACGATGCCGTGGCCCCAGCACAGGATCGGCTTGGCGTAGGTGTGGATGAGGTAATCGACGCGGTATTCAACGTCGAAGAACTCAGCGGCGTAGTCGTTCTCGCGGATGTCGCTGCGGCCGGCCTCGCGGAAGTCGACCATGCTCTTGTACAGGCTGTGCAGGTCACCGCCGGCGCAGAACGCCTTTTCGCCGGCACCCTGCAGCACCACCATGGCGATGCCATCGTCGTCGGCCCAGGCATTCAACTGCTTCAGCAGCAGGTGTGCCATCGGCAGCGAGAAACCGTTGAGCGTACGCGGCGCATTGAGCGTGGCGATGCCGATGCGCGTGCCATTGCCAGCCACGCGCTCTTCGAACAGCACCGGTGCGTCGTCGGCAGCGGTGTCGGTGCTCATGCGTTCTTCCACTGCGCAGCGCGCTTTTCCAGGAAGGCGGTCACGCCCTCGACCTGGTCGGCGGTGTCGAACAGGTCGACGAAGGCTTCGCGTTCGGCCACCAGCGCCGAAGCGTGGGTACCGGTGCGGGTGGCCTGCACCAGAGTCTTGCAGGCGGCGATGCTGGTCGGGCTCTGCTTGCCGGCCTTCTTCGCCCATTCCAGCGCCAGCGCCTTGGCTTCGCGCTTGCCGACCTTTTCTTCGGCCAAGCCAATGCGCAGTGCGGTGTCGGCGTTGATGCGCTCGCCCAGCAGGATCATGCGCTTGGCCCAGCCCTCGCCGACCAGGCGCGGCAGGTTCTGGGTGCCACCGGCGCACGGCAGCAGGCCGACGGTGGCCTCCGGCAGCGCAACCTGGGCATGGTCTTCAATGATGCGCAGGTCGCAGGCCAGCGCGCATTCCAGGCCACCGCCCATGGCGTAGCCGTTGATCGCGGCAATCGACACGCCACGGAAACCGGACAGCGCTTCGAAGGCTTCACCGAAGCGGCGCGCGGCTTCACGCGCAGCGGCCTTGTCGCCGGAGGCGAACTGGTTGAGATCGGCACCGGCGGAGAAGAACTTCTCGCCGTCACCGGTGATCACCAGCGCGTAGATCTCGCGGTCTGCGTTGAGCGCGCCGACCAGATCACGCAGCGCCGACAGGCTGTGCACAGTCCAGGTATGCGCCGGCGGGTTGTTCAGGGTGACCACGGCGGTGTGGCCATCCACCTCCACCTTCAAGCCCACGTGCTCCTGGGTACGCCAATCCTTCATCGCAGTTCCTCTTCGGTGTTGAGCAGGTGACGGGCAACGATCACCCGCATGATCTCGTTGGTGCCTTCCAGGATCTGGTGCACGCGGCAGTCACGCAGCAGGCGCTCGATCGGATATTCGCGGATGTAGCCGTAGCCACCGTGGATCTGCAGTGCTTCGTTGCAGACGTTGAAACCGGCATCGGTGGCGAAGCGCTTGGCCATCGCGCACCACACGTTGGCGTCGCTGGCACCGGCATCGAGCTTGCGCGCAGCGGTGTGCACCATCTGCCGGGCGGCCACCAGCTGGGTGACCATGTCGGCCAGCTTGAACTGCAGTGCCTGGAACTCGGCCAGTGCCTTGCCGAACTGGCGGCGCTCGCCCATGTAGCGGCGTGCAGCGTCCAGCGCACCCTGCGCCGCACCCAGCGAGCAGGCGGCGATGTTGATGCGGCCGCCATCGAGTCCCTTCATCGCCAGCTTGAAGCCGCCGCCTTCCTCTCCCAGAAGGTGGCTGACCGGTACGCGGACGTTTTCGAAGGTGATGCCACGGGTGGGCTGGCTGTTCCAGCCCATCTTCTCTTCCTTGCGGCCGAAGCTGATGCCCGGCAGGTCGGCCGGCACCGCAATGGCGCTGACACCGCCGGCACCGGCACCACCGGTACGCGCCATCACCACCAGCAGCTCGGTGGCACCGGCGCCGGAAATGAAGGCCTTCGAGCCGTTCAGCACATAGAAGTCACCATCGCGCACGGCGGTGGTCTTCAACGACGCCGCATCGGAACCGGCACCCGGTTCGGTCAGGCAGTACGAGGCCAGCTTGTTGCCCGAAGACAGATCGGTGCCCCACTCATCGCGCAGCGCCGGCTGGCCCCACTTGGACACCATCCACGAGGCCATGTTGTGGATGCTGATGTACGCCGCGGTCGACGGATCGACGCTGGCGAGCTCCTCGATGACGACGGCGGCGTCCAGTCGGCTCAGGCCGCTGCCGCCCACTTCCGGGTCCATGTACAGACCGCAGAAGCCCAGTTCACCGGCCTTGGCGATCGCCTCGCGCGGAAAGATGCCCTCCGCATCCCATCGCGCGGCGTGCGGCGCCAGTTCGGCCTGTGCGAAGTCGCGCGCCGCCTCGCGGTACGCCTGCTGCGCTTCTTCCAGTTCCGTCGTCATCGAGTGGCTCATGGCTGCTCCTGCCGTTACTTCAGGCTGATCGTGGTGTTGACGCCATGGCTGAGCGTCTCGTCATCGAACCAGCGCGCGGTGACCGTCTTGGTCTGGGTGTAGAACAGCACCACCTGCTTGCCATACGGACCCAGGTCGCCCAGCTTGGACGCGCGCGAACCGGTGAACGAGAACAGCGGCACCGGCACCGGGATCGGCACGTTGATGCCGACCTGGCCGACGTCGATGTCTTCCTGGAACCTGCGCGCGGCGGCGCCGGACTGAGTGAACAGTGCGGTGCCGTTGCCGTTCGGGTTGCTGTTGACCATCGCGATGGCCTCTTCCAGCGTCTCTGCTTCGAGGATGACCAGCACCGGCCCGAAGATTTCTTCCTGGTAGATGCGCATGTCGGTGGTGACACCGGCAAAGATGGTCGGGCCGACAAAGTTGCCCTTTTCGAAACCATCGACCTGCGGCTTGCGGCCATCGAGCACCAGCTTGGCGCCCTGCTCCACACCCGACGCGATCAGGCCTTCCACGCGCTCGCGGGCGCTGCAGGAAATGACCGGACCGACGTCGGTGCCGGCGACGGTGCCGCCGCTGACCTTCAGGGTCTTGGCCTTGGTGACCAGGTCCTGCACCCAGTTGCGTGCTTCACCGACCAGCACCAGGGTGGAGGCGGCCATGCAGCGCTGGCCCGCGGCACCGAAGGCGGCGCCGACCATCGCGTTGAGGGTCTGTTCCTTGTTGGCGTCCGGCAGCACCACGGCGTGATTCTTGGCGCCCATCATGCACTGCACGCGCTTGCCGGCCAGCGAGGCACGGTTGTAGACGTGGGTGCCGACGCGGGTGGAACCGACGAACGACACGGCCTTGATGTCCGGGTGGTCGCAGATCGCGTTGACCACTTCCTCGCCGCCGTGGACGACGTTCAGCACGCCCTTCGGAATGCCTGCTTCCAGCGCAAGCTCGACCAGGCGCATGGTGACCATCGGGTCCTGCTCGGACGGCTTGAGGATGAAGGTGTTGCCCGTTGCAATCGCCATCGGGAACATCCACAGCGGGATCATCGCCGGGAAGTTGAACGGGGTGATGCCGGCGCACACGCCCAGCGGCTGCATGATCGTGTAGGTGTCCACGCCATTGGCCACGTTGTTGGCCAGCTCGCCCAGCTGCAGGTTGCCGATGGCGGCGGCGTGCTCGACCACTTCCAGGCCGCGGAACACATCGCCTTCGGCGTCCGGCAGGGTCTTGCCCTGTTCGGCGGTGAGGATGTGGGCCAGCTCGCTCATGTTCTCGCGGATCAGCTGCTGGTACTTCAGGAAGATGCGCGCACGGGTGCCGATCGGGGTCTTGCGCCAGGTCTTGAAGGCTTCCTTGGCAGCGGCGACGGCGGCGTCCACTTCGCCGGTGGTGGCGAACGGCACCTTGGCCAGCACGTCCTGGGTGGCCGGATTGATCACGTCCTGCCAGTGGGAGGTGGCCGATTCAACGAACTGGCCATCGATCAGCATGCGGATACGGGGCGCTGCAACAGTCATGACGACAATCCCACAGGGTGCGAAAGATGCTTGGCATTATTCACAGCACCCACCTCGATTTCCGGGCTGAATCCGCTTAATCTGGCCAACACGCCAGACGATTCATGTTAATTCTGTGAATTATTCAGCCCCCCAGCGACAACTTGGCCTGCGCCTGCTGCGGCTGCGCGAGCAGAGCGGCTACAGCCAGGCGGATCTGGCACGGGCGCTGGGGCTGTCGGCCAGCTACCTGAACCAGATCGAGCGCAACAAGCGCCCACTGACCCCGGCTGTGCAGAAGAAGCTGGGCGAGGTATTGGGCGACGTTTCCGCACTGTTCGACGAGGATGAGCCCGCCGCCCTGCAGGAAGCGCTGGGCGAGACCCTGCGCGATCTGGGCCTGGCCGAGGTCAGCGCCACCGAACTGCGCGCGCTGGCCGGCAACCTGCCGCAGGTCAGCCGCGCGCTGCTGGACCTGCACCGCCGCCACCTGGCGCTGCGCGAGCATGCCGCGGCGCTGGAATTCCAGCTGGGCGAGCCCGGTGCCGGCAGCACCCTGCCCGCTGGCGACCAGGTACGCGAATTCTTCAACCGCATGCACAACCACATTCCCGAGCTGGACGAGCTGGCCGAGCAGCTGTTCGCCGAGTGGGGGCTGTCGCCCGGGCATGTGGCACCGCGGCTGCGCCAGCTGCTGGCCGACCGCCATGGCGTGCTGGTGGAAGTGGCCGCACTGCAGGCCGGGCGCGAGAAGCGGCAATACGATGCCGGTGCGCGGCGGCTGTGGCTGCCCGATTACCTGGAGCCCGGCCAGCAGGCGTTCCAGATGGCGGCCGAGCTGGCACTGCACGGCTACCTGCCGCAGATCGATGCGGTGGTGGCGCGTGCCGGCTTCACCGATGACGCGCGCATCGCGCAGGCAAGGATCGGTCTTTCCAACTATTTCGCCGGCGCGCTGGTGATGCCGTACATGCGCTTCCTGCGTGCGGCCGAAGCCAGCAGCTACGACATCGAACTGCTGGCGCACCAGTTCGGCGTCGGCTTCGAAGCGGTCTGCCATCGGCTGAGCACACTGGCACGGCGCAGTGCGCCTGGCCTGCCGTTCTTCTTCATCCGCGTGGACCGCGCCGGCAATGTGTCCAAGCGTCATTCGGCCACCGATTTCCACTTCTCGCAGGTGGGCGGCTCGTGCCCGCTGTGGATCGTCTACGAGGCGTTCAACCAGCCCGGCCGCATCCTTACCCAGACCGCGCGCATGCCCGACGGGCGCCGCCATTTCTGGCTGGCGCGGCAGGTCAGCAGCGGCCCGGTCGGCCATGGCCAGCCACGCAAGACCTTCGCGGTGGCGCTGGGCTGCGATCTGCAGCATGCCGAGCGACTGGTGTATTCGCTGGGGCTGGATGTGCAGAGCCCGGGGAACTCGGTGTCGATCGGACCGGGTTGCCGGGTGTGCCCGCGCGAGGACTGCATGCAGCGCGCGTTCGCGCAGTTGCCGGGGCAGTAGGGGGTTCTGCAGAGCTGCGCCCTGCACCTGCTTCAATCCAAGGCAACAGCAAAAGCAACAGCGGGCTTTCCGTGGGATGGCGGGGTGGGTCCGGTTGCGGGGGACGCTGCAAGTCCCCCTCCGGGGCCCGGCCCAGCCGCTGGCGGCTGTGCGTTCGGGCGCTTGCGAAGCAATGCTTCGCAAGCAAAGCGCCCTCACCCATGTAAGCTCGGTCGCCGCTTGCTCGTGTGCGCAGTCCTGCGCACACGGCAAGACCGGGGTTGGGCGTCCTGCCCAACCCGCCCGAGGCATGCCTCGGGCCCATGCGGCTCACGCCCCCGCAACCGGACCCACCCCGCCTTCGACAGATCTCCGCGAGCTGTCGAAACGGCATCCTTTGCTGCTGTGGGTAGGTGTCGACCTTGGTCGACACGGTGGATCCACGTCGTGCGTGGATGCTCTTCGATGAATGTTCGAAATATTCGATTTCGATGGGGTTCCATCCACGCATGGCGTGGATCTACTACCGGGTCAGTAGATCGGCGTGACCTTCATCTGCGGCAGCGGACGCGGTGCGCCGTCGGTAAGGTCCGGGCCGAGGTCTTCCCAGGTACGTCCCTGCTCGACCATCAACCCCCACAGCTGCTGCGAGGCCAGCCGCTTGTCTTCCGAGCCCAGCTTGTACGACGGCGGTGCCGGTTCCCCGCGGGCAACCATCGAATAGGCCGCGCGGTAGGCCAGTACCTGCTGCGCCGGATCATCGGTGCGTGCCACTTCCAGCGTGTAGCGCTGGTAGGCCGAGGCCAGGTTGCGCCAGCGGATCCAGTAGTGGTTCTCGAACGAGAACGAACAGAAGCGCGCACCGGCGAGGCTGCCCTTGTCGGCGATGCGGGTCAGCACCTCCTGCGGCATGTCCAGGTTCATGCCGCCTTCGTCGCCCTGCAGGCTGACGTGCACGATGCGGTCGCGGTAGCCCGGCGCGCGCGCCTGCAGCAGATCGCGCCAGTTCTGCATGGTCGCCACCACCGCGAACAGGAAGCGGCCCAGCTCGGCGGCCGCCAGCGGTGTGGCGATCGACTGGTAGGTGCGCTGCCAGCCGTGTCGGTTCTCGGTGGGCAGGAACACCGCGTGCTCCAGCGACTGGCGGCCACTGCTGCCGTGGTTCACCTCTTCGGCGTGCTGCGGGTAGACCAGATTGATGGCGAAGGTCGGCCAGCGCGGCAACGCGGCATCGAACAGATGGATCGGGAAATTGCTGCTGATGCCACCATCGGAGAACCAGCAGATGCGGAAGGCGGTGATCACCGGGCCGCAAGCCTGCCCGGCGCTGGTCAGCCCTTCCATGCTGTCGGCCACGTTGTGCTCGGGGTCGGCCGCCGGCGCGGTCGGCTCGCAGCGTCGTTCGCGGCGTGAGGGTTCATGCAGCGGCACCGCGCTGATCAGCAGCGGGAAGCTCAGGCTCATGCGCGTGGCCACCAGCACCGGCAGCTTCGGGCCCGGCGGCAGGTGGTAGTACTGCCGCCCTTCCACCTCCAGCGGCGGGCCGGCCTGCGTCACCAGCCACTGCACCACGCTGGCCGGGAACAGCTGCTCGAATTCCTCGCGCAGGAACCAGAACTGCGCGCCGCCCAGCGGCAGCGTGCGCGGCTCGTTGTGCGACACGCAGGTGGTGATCATCTGCAGGCTGATCGCATGCGGGCTGTCCGGCTCGCCGGCATAGCGCGGCGCGTCGTGCAGGTCGGCGAAGGTGAGCGGTGCATCCAGCGGCTTGCCGGACAACTGCTGCAGGCATTCGTGCAGCCACTCGGTCAGTGCCGGCGTGCGTGCATCGCGGCCGAGGCCGCTGCACAGGCCCAGCAGATTGCGTCGCGCCACGCGTGCCACACGAAGCGCGGCACCGGCCACACCCGCACCGTACGCGCACAGCAGCGACGGCAGCAGCGTGGCCGCCACCCCGCTCCAACCACCGCCCCACCAGCCCAGGCCGAGCAGCAGCGCCAGCGACACCAGCACTTCCAGCGGCGCGATCTCGAACACGGCAACGGCCAGGCACAGCAGCTTGTGCGGCAGGCTGGCTTTGCCGGTCAGCACCACCAGCAGGCGATAGGCCGCGCGTGCGCCGCGTGCGGGCTGGAACAGGCTGTAGATGAAGCCGCGCCGCGACAGCTGCGCCGACACCGCCGACAACCCGCCATAGCCTGCATCGCCGGGCAGGTGCTCGCCGGCCTGCTGGCGACGATCACCGCAGGCCGCCGCAGCCGCCACGGCGGCGGCGATGGCGCCGGCCGAAGTGCCGCCGATGCTCTTGAAGCGATACTCGCGCGCCAGCGCCAGTACCGCATTGGGGTACACGATGCCGCTGGTGATGCCGCCTTTCATGACCAGATCGCAGTACTTGTCCGCCACTGTCTTGCCCCCGAGCATGCCGTCCGCCGCGTGGGTGCCAGTATGGCGCAGGGGCTTCTCAGGGCCTGAGAACAACGGCGCAGTCCGCGTACGCAATGCGCCGTTCAGCAGAAAGCACGGCTGCAGGCTTGACCCGCCCCGCCATCGGCGTAGCATCTGCAGCAAGCCAAGGGACAGACCCGCGGCTGCCACAACGACATGAGGGATTCTCATGGAATTCGACTATCTCGTCTTCATCGGGCGATTCGAGCCCTTCCACAACGGCCACGCCGCCGTTGCCCGCCTGGCCCTGAGCCGGGCCCGCAAGCTGATCTTCCTGGTCGGCTCTGCCGATACCCCCCGCAGCCTGCGCAATCCCTGGACCGTGGCCGAACGTGCCGTGATGATCCAGGCCGCCCTCGATGGCCACACCGACCGCCTGCTGATCCGCCCGCTGCGTGACCACCTGTACAACGAAGCGCAGTGGATCGCCAACGTGCAGCGCCAGGTGGCTGAAGCCCTGCGCAACGACGGCGCCGCCGCCGATGCGAAGGTGGGCCTGATCGGCATGGACAAGGACGCGTCCAGCTACTACCTGCGCGAGTTCCCGCAGTGGCCGCTGGTGGACGTGCAGCACACCGCCACCCTGTCGGCCACCGAGCTGCGGCGCTACCTGTTCGAAGCCGGCGACGTCGACTTCCACGGTGCGCTGCTGATGCTGCGTGGCAATGTGCCGGCGCCGGTGTACGACATGCTTGAAGCGTTCCGCAAAAGCGCGCCTGCCTATGGCCAGCTGGTGGCCGAGTACCGCTTCATCGAACAGTACAAGGCCGCCTGGAAGGATGCGCCCTACGCGCCCACCTTCGTCACCACCGATGCGGTGGTGGTGCATTCGGGCCACGTGCTGCTGGTGCGTCGCCGCTCGGAACCCGGCAAGGGGCTGTGGGCGCTGCCCGGCGGCTTCGTCGGCCAGGAACAGAGCCTGCTCGACAGCTGCCTGCGCGAACTACGCGAGGAAACCCGGCTGAAGATTCCGCTGCCGGTGCTGAAGGGTTCGCTGAAGGGCCAGCAGGTCTTCGACCACCCCGACCGCAGCCAGCGCGGCCGCACCATCACCCACGGCTTCCACTTCGAGTTTCCGGCCGGTGAACTGCCGCCGGTGCGCGGCGGCGATGACGCCGACAAGGCGCGCTGGATACCGGTGAGTGAAGCCCTGGACATGGGCCCGCAGCTGTTCGAAGACCACCTGCACATCCTGGAGTATTTCCTCGGCCGCGGCTGACAGGCCCGGCCTCCCCACTGGCGGATAGACCGCTGGTGTCACTCGACGCGAAGGAGCTTCCGTCATGCACTACCTCGATAATCTTCTCCTCAACACCGACAGCTACAAGGCCAGCCATTGGCTGCAGTACCCGCCGGGTACCGATGCCACGTTCTTCTACGTCGAATCACGTGGCGGCCTGCACGATCGCACGGTGTTCTTCGGCCTGCAGGCGATCCTCAAGGACGCGCTGGCACGACCGGTCACCCACGCCGACATCGACGACGCTGCTGCGGTATTCGCCGCGCACGGCGAACCGTTCAACGAGGCCGGCTGGCGCGATATCGTCGACCGGCTTGGCGGCCACCTGCCGGTGCGCATCCGCGCCGTTCCCGAGGGCAGCGTGGTGCCCACCCACCAGGCACTGATGACCATCGAGTCGACCGATCCGGCTGCGTTCTGGGTGCCGTCGTACCTGGAAACGCTGCTGCTGCGCGTGTGGTATCCGGTCACCGTGGCCACCATCAGCTGGCACGCACGGCAGACCATCGCCGCGTTCCTGCAGCAGACCAGCGACGACCCGCAGGGGCAGCTGCCGTTCAAGCTGCACGACTTCGGCGCGCGCGGTGTATCGAGCCTGGAATCGGCCGCGTTGGGCGGTGCCGCGCACCTGGTCAACTTCCTCGGCACCGATACCGTGTCGGCGCTGTGCCTGGCACGCGCGCACTACCACGCGCCGATGGCCGGCTATTCGATTCCGGCCGCCGAGCACAGCACCATCACCAGTTGGGGCCGCGAACGCGAGGTGGACGCCTATCGCAACATGCTGCGCCAGTTCGGCAAGCCCGGTTCGATCGTGGCGGTGGTGTCGGACAGCTATGACATCTACCGCGCGATCAGCGAACACTGGGGCACCACCCTGCGCGATGACGTGATCGCGTCGGGCGCCACCCTGGTTATCCGTCCCGACTCGGGTGACCCGGTGGAGGTGGTGGCCGAAAGCCTGCGCCGGCTGGATGAAGCCTTCGGCCACGCGATCAACGGCAAGGGCTATCGCGTGCTCAACCACGTGCGGGTGATCCAGGGCGATGGCATCAATCCGGACACCATCCGCGCGATCCTGCAGCGCATCACCGACGACGGCTACGCCGCCGACAACGTGGCCTTCGGCATGGGCGGTGCACTGCTGCAGCGGCTGGACCGCGATACGCAGAAGTTCGCGCTGAAGTGCTCGGCCGCACGGGTCGAGGGTGAGTGGATCGACGTCTACAAAGATCCGGTCACCGACGCCGGCAAGGCCAGCAAGCGCGGCCGCATGCGCCTGCTGCGCCACCTGGACGATGGCAGCCTGCATACGGTGCCACTGCCGGCCAACGGCGACGACACCCTGCCGGACGGCTTCGAGGACGCAATGGTGACCGTGTGGGAGAACGGCCGCCTGCTGCACGACCAGCGGCTGGACGACATCCGCACGCGGGCGGCCGTGGGGCATTGAAGGTGCATCCCGACCGGGGTCAGAGCCCGCTGCGTGGCAGCGGGATCCGACCCCTTCCTTCCGCTGGGGTCGGATCCCGTTGCAGCGCAGCGGGTTCTGACCCCTGCGCTCTTGACCGGCGCCACCAACAGGTCCACCTTGCACACGCCGAAGGTATCCCTCCCATCGCTGCGGCGCGGGGAGGGGTTTAAACGGGAATCCGGTGAAGGCGCCTCGCGCGTCCATTCCGGAGCTGCCCCGCAGCGGTGAATGGAAACGAATCCTGCCAACAGCACTGGGCTCGCGCCTGGGAAGCGGCGGGTAGTAGGTGGGCTGCGGCCCGTGTCCATCAGCCCGAATACCGGCCCCGGCCGGGGGACACGACCGTCCCCTGACTCGACCTGGAATCTCCGCGGGGAGGTTGCCGGGGCCGTCGTCGTCCTGCGCGTGCAGGCGGTGTGGCCGCGCGCGTCCTGTTCACGGTATCCGGCCAGACCCGTTCACCCACGCGCTGATGCATGGGCCACCGCCGTTGCCGGCGGTCCATGCGGTACCTGACGATGACCGAGCTCCAACGCCCCACCCTGACCCTGCCCGCCGACGGCAAGCGCCTGCTGCTGCATTCGTGCTGCGCGCCCTGTTCCGGCGAAGTGATGGAGGCGATCACCGCCTCCGGGATCGACTACGCGATCTTCTTCTACAACCCCAACATCCACCCGGTGAAAGAGTACGAGCTGCGCAAGCAGGAGAACATCCGCTTCGCCGAGCAGCACGGCATTCCTTTCATCGACTGCGACTACGACACCGACAACTGGTTCAGCCGTGCACGCGGCATGGAAAACGAGCCCGAACGCGGCATCCGCTGCACGATGTGCTTCGACATGCGTTTCGAGCGCACTGCGCTGTATGCGCACGAACACGGTTACGACACCATCAGTTCGTCGCTGGGCATCTCGCGCTGGAAGAACATGGCGCAGATCAACGACTGCGGCATCCGTGCCGCGTCGCGCTATGAAGGCCTGCAGTACTGGGACTACAACTGGCGCAAGGGCGGCGGTGCCAGCCGCATGATCGAGATCAGCAAGCGCGAGCAGTTCTACCAGCAGGAATACTGCGGCTGCGTGTACTCGCTGCGCGATGCCAACCGTCACCGCCGCGAGAATGGCCGCGAACGGATCAAGATCGGCCTGCTGTACTACGGGCAGGACGCTGAGACGCCGCAGGGCGATTGACGTGTGGGCATGGGGCGGCCACGCTGGTCGCCCCTTCTGCTGTACCGGAACTGCCATGACCGCCCTGCCCGCCGATGTCGCCCTGCTGGTGATCGACCTGCAGCCGGACTTCATGCCCGGTGGCGCGCTGGCCTGCGACCAAGGCGATGCGCTGGTGGCACCGATCGCCGATCTGCTGGCACAGCGCCGCTACCGCACCGTGGTGGCAACACAGGACTGGCACCCGGCCGACCATGCCTCGTTCGCCAGCCAGCACCCCGGCCAACGCCCCTTCGAG
This sequence comes from Stenotrophomonas genospecies 3, assembly GCF_054473855.1. Classification (NCBI taxonomy): domain Bacteria; kingdom Pseudomonadati; phylum Pseudomonadota; class Gammaproteobacteria; order Lysobacterales; family Lysobacteraceae; genus Stenotrophomonas; species Stenotrophomonas genospecies 3. The sequence goes on along the minus strand of NZ_JBTMUR010000014.1, from coordinate 31,850 downwards.
ACCATCCTGCTGCACGCGCAGCCGCAGACCCTGTGGCCGGACCACTGCGTGCAGGGCAGCGCCGGTGCCGCGCTGCATCCGGGCGTGGACTGGACCGTGGCCGACCTGATTCTGCGCAAGGGCACGCGCCAACAGGTGGATTCATACAGCGCCTTCCGCGAGAACCATGGCCCCGATGGCGAGCGCCCGGCCACCGGCCTGGCCGGCTGGCTGCACGAACGCCGCATCCGCGAAGTGCACGTGTGCGGCCTGGCCCGCGACTACTGCGTGCTGTGGAGCGCGCAGGACGCGGTGAAGTCCGGCTTCCGGGTGAAATTCCTGTGGGAGCTGACCAAGCCGGTGACCGACGCCAACGACGCGATGGTGCGCGAGGCGCTGGGCAAGGCGGGGATCGCGATCGCCTGAGGCGTGACCGCCGGGCATGGCCCGGCGCTACCGCGCACGTCGCTTATGCCGCTTGCGCGCTCCTGCCCACAACAACACAATCGATTCATCCAGCCCCCTAACTACGCCCCCCTATAGATCGCGGGACGGCCGAACCGGGGGCTTTTCATTGGATGAAATCAGGATTCGGTAGTGCCGGCCGCTGGCCGGCAACCTCGGGATCTCTGCAGTTGCCGGCCAGCGGCCGGCACTACCGGATAGCACCCGTGGTAGCGCCGGGCCATGCCCGGCGGACGCGGGATGGGCGATTACCGGAACACCACCGTGCGATGCCCATTGAGCAGGATGCGGTGCTCCACATGGCGGCGAACCGCGCGTGCCAGCACCAGCGATTCGGTATCACTGCCCAGCCGCACCAGTTCGCGCGGCGCCATCGCGTGGTCCACGCGGGCCACGTCCTGTTCGATGATCGGTCCTTCGTCCAGATCCTCGGTGACGTAGTGCGCGGTGGCGCCGATGATCTTGACCCCGCGCGCGTGCGCCTGGTGGTACGGCTGCGCGCCCTTGAAGCTGGGCAGGAAGCTGTGGTGGATGTTGATCGCACGGCCGGCCAGCGCGCGGCACAGCGTGGGTGACAGGATCTGCATGTAGCGCGCCAGCACCACCAGGTCGATGCGCTCGCGCTCGACCAGGTCGATGATCTGCTGCTCCTGCACCGCACGCGTATCGGCGGTCACCGGCAGGTGGTGGAACGGAACCTGGTAGGACGCGGCCAATGGCGCGAAGTCGGCGTGGTTGGACGCTACTGCGGCAATGTCCACCTTCAGCTGGCCGCTGTGGGCACGGAACAGCAGGTCGTTGAGGCAGTGCCCTTGCTTGCTGACCAGCACCAGCAGGCGTGCGCGGCGGCGACCATCATGCAGCTGCCAGTCCATGCCGAAGCCGGCGGCGAGCGTGGCCATGGCGGCGTGCACGGTCTCCAGCGGCAGGCCGGCATCGCGATCGAAATGCACGCGCAGGAAGAAGCGGCCGCTCTCCTCATCGCCGAACTGCTGGGCGTCGAGAATGTTGCAGCCGTGGTCGAACAGCAGGCCGGATACGCGGTAGACGATGCCGGTACGGTCGGGGCAGGACAGGGTGAGGATGGAATCGGGGCGCATCGCCCGAGTGTAGGGCAGCAGCCTGTCCTCGGGATCGATGGTCACCGATGCAACCGACCTGCTTGGTTCAGTCCCAAGCGATACTTGGGTTTCTCCATGGCAAGCTGGTCGGTCATGAACCTGTTGCAACTGATCCGCAGCTTCACCCGCACCGCAGAGACCGGCAGCATTGCCGCCGCGGCCCGCATCCTTGGCATCAGCGCCACCGCAGTCGGCCAGAACATCAACCGGCTGGAGGCGCATCTGGGCGTACGGTTGCTGAACCGAAGTACGCGGCAGCTGGCGCTCAGCGAGGCCGGCGCGCTGTACCTGGCGCAGGTGCGCCACATCGAAGCCGACCTGGCGCGTGCACAGGCGATGGTCACCTCTGGTGACATCGAACCGGCCGGACCACTACGCATCGCCAGCAGCAGCGCGTTCGGTCGCCACGTACTTGCCCCCTTGCTGCCTTCGCTGCAGCAGCGCTACCCGCAACTGCAGCTGGAGCTGCGCCTGACTGACCGCGCCGTGCAGCACGGCCCGGAAGCGGTGGATGCCAGCATCCGCATCGGTGCACAGCTGGAGGACGGGGTCGTCGCACGGCAGCTGGCGCGCGTGCCGTTCGTGTTCTGTGCCTCGCCGGCCTATCTGAAGGCACACGGCACCCCGCAGCAGCCATCCGACCTGGGCGGCCATCGCGGGCTGCTGCATCGCTTCCCCACCGATGGCCGGCCGCTGCGCTGGGGCCTGCTGAAGGAGGGCCAGCGCGTGGACGCCGCGCTGCCGCCGAGCATGGTCTGCGATGACATCGATGCGCTGGCGACGCTGGCCGCAGCCGGTGCCGGCATCACCCGGCTGGCCGCATTCGTGGCAGAGCCGTACCTGCGCGATGGCCGCCTGCAGGCAGTGTTCGGCGCCGACACTGCATGGCGCCCGGAGCCGATGGAGGTCTATTTCTGCGTCAGCGACCGCCGCGATTTCACTGCCAAGATCCGCGCGCTGTTCGAACACCTTCAGGCCGGCATCGCGCCGGCCTGGCGGGTGTGAGCCTCAGCGCGTCTTGAACACGCCGCGCGCATCGCGCGGCTCGCACCGCAGGTACTGCGGCGCCGGTTCCACGCTGTCGCGCAGCGCGGCGGCGGCATGCCACGGCCAGCGCGGGTCGTAGAGGATGCCGCGCGCCAGGGCTACCGCATCGGCGTGGCGATGGCGCAGGATCGATTCGGCCTGCTCCGGTTCGGTGATCATGCCCACGGCGATGACCGGCATGCGCACCTTGGCCTTGATCGCCGCTGCGAACGGCACCTGATAGCCCGGGCCGACGGTGATCTTCTGGCGCTCGTCCAGGCCACCGCTGGAGACATGCAGGAAGTTGCAGCCGCGCGCGTCCATCACCTGCGCCAGCGCTTCGCTCTGCACCAGATCCCAGCCGCCATCGACCCAGTCGCTGGCGGAGATGCGCACGCCCACCGCGACCTTGTCGGACACTGCCGCACGCACCGCATCGAACACCTCCACCAGCAGGCGCAGGCGGTTCGGCAGCGAGCTACCGTAGCCATCGGTGCGGCGGTTGCTCAGCGGCGACAGGAACTGGTGCAGCAGATAACCGTGCGCGGCATGCAGCTCGATCAGCTCGAAGCCCAGGCGCTCGGCGCGCACCGCACTGGCGGCGAAGGCGGCGATGACCTCGGCGATGCCGGCCTCGTCCAGTTCCTGCGGTGCCGGATCGGCGGCATGGAACGGCAGCGGCGACGGCGCCACGGTGGCCCAGCCACGCGCATCGTCGGCCGGCAACTGGCCACCACCGTCCCACGGACGCCTCACCGAGGCCTTGCGGCCGGCATGGCCCAGCTGGACGCCCAGCGGCATCGGCGACCAGCGGCGGACGCTGGCCAGCACCTGCGCCAGTGCGGCCTCGGTGCCGTCATCCCACAGGCCCAGGTCGGCCCAGCTGATGCGGCCGCGCGGTTCGACCGCGGTGGCTTCCAGGATCAGCAGGCCGGCGCCGGACTGCGCCAGGTTGCCCAGGTGCATGGCATGCCAGTCGCTGGCGCGACCGTCTTCGGCGGAGTACTGGCACATCGGCGCGATGACGATGCGGTTGGACAGGGTCAGGGGGCCGAACGAGATCGGCGAAAACAGCTGGCTCAAGACGGTGATGAACGACGTAGGGGGTGCGTATTGCACCGCCGCACGGCCTGCGAATCAACCGTCTGGATGGATCGCTGTTTCGCGGTGGGCGTGCAGCCGAGCGTGTGCTCGGCTCAGGACGAAGCCCACGCGGCCAGCGCCTCGGCGCAGTCCCGTTCATCCTTGAACTGCAGCAGGTCGTCGGCGCGGGTGCGGCCACGGTTCAACGCCGCCACCGGCAGCCCTGCCCTGGCCGCCGCCTGCACGAAGCGGAAGCCGGAATAGACCATCAGCGATGAACCCACCACCAGCACGGCGTCGGCCTGCTGCAGGTGCTCCTGCACCGCCTGCACGCGCTCCCGCGGCACGTTTTCGCCGAAGAACACCACATCCGGCTTCAACACGCTGCCGCAATGCGGGCACTCGGGCACCACGAACGCGGAGAAATCGGTCTCCAGATCGGCATCACCATCGGGCGCGATGCCTGCCTCCAGCGCGTCCCAGCCGGGATTGGCGTCCAGCAGGCGCTGCTGGAAGTCTTCACGATCGCTGCGACGCTCACAGCCCATGCAGCGCACCAGATCCAGGCGGCCATGCAGGTCGATCACGTTGTGGCTGCCGGCACGCTGGTGCAGGCCGTCCACGTTCTGGGTCAGCAGCACCTGCAGCTTGCCTCGGCTTTCCAGCGCGGCCAGGGCCTGGTGGGTGCCGTTGGGCCGGGCCAGGCCGAAGCGCGGCCAGCCGAGCAGGCTGCGCGCCCAGTAGCGCTGGCGGGTGGCCGCCTCGCCCATGAAGGCCTGGTAGGTCACCGGCGGCGTGCGTTTCCACTGGCCGTCGGCATCCCGGTAATCGGGAATGCCCGAGGCGGTGCTGCAGCCGGCGCCGGTCAGCACGAACAGGCGCTGGGCACGGTCGATGAAGTCGGTCAGTGGCAGGGTCATGGCTGCCAGATGGGGGCGCGGTGGCGCCCCCGCAAGCGCCGGTCCGTTGGCCGGGTCAGGCCGCCGGCAGCGGCGGTACCGCGATCGGGTGGCCTTCCTCGTCCAGCGCGATCATCACGAAGTGGCCGCGGGTGCACAGCTTGCGCTCGCCGCTGTGCAGGTCTTCGGCGACCAGTTCCACCTCCACCTTCATCGAGCTGCGGCCGACTTCGACGATGCGGCCGATGGTTTCCACCATCTGGCCGATGCGGATCGGCAGCTTGAAGTCGACCTGGTCGCTGCGCGCGGTCACCACGGTGCGGCGCGAGTAACGGGCGGCGGCCAGGAAGGCGGCCTTGTCCATCCACGCCAGCGCCTGGCCACCGAACAGGGTGCCAAGGTGGTTGGTGTGGTTGGGAAAGACGATTTCGGCCATGCGCACTTCGGTGGGCGGCACGGTCTCGGGGATGGGGGTCATGGGGGGGCTTCGGTGTGGGGTGCTGCGGATTCTAAGCGACCGGCGTGATGGCCATCGGAATGCACGTGCAACGGTCACCCGGCAGCGGTGCCTGCGCAGGCCGCGCCTGCGGCAGGCGTTACACTGCGCCACGCCCACTGCCAGGACCGCCCATGCCCGCCACTTCTGACCTGCTGGCCTTCGCGCTGGTTTCACTGGCCATGGTGCTCACGCCCGGGCCGAACATGATCTACCTGATCTCACGCTCGATCTGCCAGGGGCCGATGGCAGGCCTGATCTCGCTGGGCGGGGTGGCGCTGGGCTTCGTGTTCTACATGCTGTGTGCGGCACTGGGCATCACCGCCCTGCTGATGACCGTGCCGTTCGCCTACGACGCGCTGCGCATCGGCGGCGCGCTGTACCTGCTGTACCTGGCCTGGCAGGCGCTCAAGCCCGGTGGCCGTTCGCCGTTCGCGGTGCGCGAACTGCCGCAGGACAGCCCGCGCAAACTGTTCACGATGGGCTTCCTGACCAACCTGCTGAACCCGAAAGTGGCGGTGATGTACCTGTCGCTGCTGCCGCAGTTCCTGCATCCGGACGGCGAGGGCAGTGTGCTGATGCAGTCGATCGTGCTGGGCTCCACCCAGATCGCGGTGAGTGTGACCGTGAACGGCATGATTGCGCTGACCGCTGGCAGCATCGCCGGTTTCCTGGCCGCGCGCCCGACCTGGCAGGTGGTGCAGCGCTGGCTGATGGGCACGGTGCTGGCCGGGCTGGCGGTACGCATGGCGGTGGAAGGGCGACGCTGATTGCAGAGTCGAGCTTGCTCGACCGCTTTGCGCGAACGGCAGTCGAGCAAGCTCGACTCTACAAAGGCCCGCGTGCAGCATGACGGCCGGTAGCACCAGGCAGGCTCCGCCGGGCATGGCCCGGCGCTACCAACAAAAAACCCCGGCGTTGGCCGGGGTTTTTCGTTGCGACAGATGTGACCGGTTCGATCAGAAGTTCATGTCGAAGGCGACTTCGCCCTGCACGCCGACCTGGTAGGCCGATACGCGGCGTTCGAAGAAGTTGGTCAGCTCCTGCACGTCCTGCAGTTCCATGAACGGCAGCGGGTTGCGCACGTTGTACTTCTTTTCCATGCCCAGCTTGGCGAAATGCTGGTCGGCACAGTGCTGCAGGTACTGGCGCATGTCGCGGGTGGAGATGCCGGCCACGCCGCCGGACAGCACGTCCTCGGCGAACTGCACTTCGCATTCGATGGCTTCGGCCAGCATGTCGTAGACCTGCTGCTTCATCTCTTCGTCGAACAGGTCCGGTTCTTCCTCACGCACCACGCGCACCGACTCGAACGCGAACTCCATGTGCGCGCTCTCGTCGCGGAACACCCAGTTGGTGCCCGAGGCCAGGCCCGGCAGCAGGCCGCGCGAACGGAAGTAGTACACGTAGGCAAAGGCCGCGAAGAAGAACAGGCCTTCGATGCAGGCGGCGAAGCAGATCTGGTTGAGCAGGAACTGGCGGCGCTGTTCGCGGGTCTCGATGCGGGTCAGGCTCTGGATCGAGTCGATCCACTTGAAGCAGAAATCGGCCTTCTTCTTGATCGAGTCGATGTTCTCCACCGCCGAGAACGCCTTGGCGCGCTCTTCCGGATCCGGCAGGTAGTTGTCGAGCAGGGTCAGGTAGAACTGCACGTGCAGCGCTTCTTCATACAGCTGGCGCGACAGGTACATGCGCGCTTCCGGCGCATTGAGATGCTGGTACAGGTTCAGCACCAGGTTGTTGGAGACGATCGAGTCGCCGGTGGCGAAGAACGCGACCAGGCGGTGGATCAGGTGGCGCTCGCCCGGCGACATCTTGCTGTGCAGGTCGGTGATGTCGATCTGGAAGTTGATCTCTTCCACCGTCCAGGTGTTCTTGATCGCGTTCCGGTACATGTCATAGAACTGCGGGTAGCGCATCGGGCGCAGGGTCAGTTCAAAACCGGGATCGAGCAGCATCTGCTTGGGCTTGTCGGCCATGGGTGTTTCCTTGAATTCCTGGGTGAGCCGCCGGGCGTGGCCCGGCGCTACCGTGGGTGTTTTTCCGCAGCCGAGCATGGCTCGGCTCTACAGGTGCGAGGTGTTCGAGTGCCGACCAACGGTCGGCACCCACCGGGCGGTGTGTTACTGGCAGGCCTCGCAGGCTTCCGGGTTTTCCAGCGAGCAGGCGATGGCTTCGTCCGGGCTGAATACCTTGGCCGGGGCCGCAGCGCTCACCGTGGTCTTGGCGATCTTGGTGGCCGGGCGCGAACGCAGGTAGTAGGTGGTCTTGATGCCCTGCTTCCAGGCGTACATGTACATGGAGGACATCGCGCCGATGTTCGGGCTTTCCATGAACAGGTTGAGCGAGGCCGACTGGTCGATGAAGGCACCACGCTCGGCGGCCATGTCGATCAGCGAACGCATCGGCAGTTCCCACGCGGTGCGGTAGACCTCGCGCAGCGTTTCCGGAATCTGTGCCACGCCGGCGATGGAGCCTTCGGCCAGCTTGATGGCGTCGCGCATGTCGGCGGTCCACAGGCCCAGCTTCTTCAGCTCGTTCACCAGGTAGCGGTTGACCTGCAGGAAGTCACCGGACAGGGTCTCGCGCTTGAACAGGTTGGACACCTGCGGCTCGACGCACTCGTAGCAGCCGGCGATCGAGGCGATGGTGGCGGTCGGTGCAATCGCGATCATCAGCGAGTTGCGCAGGCCATGCTCCTTGATGCGGGCACGCAGGGCATCCCAGCGCGCGGTGTCTTCCGGCACCACGTTCCAGGCGTCGAACTGCAGTTCGCCACCGGCGGCGCGGGTGTCGTTGAACGACGGGTGCTTGCCGCGTTCCTGGGCCAGCTCGCAAGAGGTTTCCAGCGCGTGGAAGTAGATTGCTTCGGCGATCTTCTTCGACAGGGCGCGGGCTTCGGCGCTGTCGAACGGCAGGCGCTTGCGGAAGAACACGTCCTGCAGGCCCATGCAGCCCAGGCCGACCGGACGCCAGCGCAGGTTGGCGCGGCGGGCGGTTTCGATCGGGTAGAAGTTCAGGTCGATGACGCGGTCGAGCTGGCGCACGGCCAGGCGCACGGTCTCGGCCAGCTTCTCGAAGTCGAACTCGTTGTGCTCGTCGAAGTGGTTGCCCAGGTTGATCGAACCCAGGTTGCACACTGCGGTTTCATCGTTGGAAGTGACTTCCAGGATTTCGGTGCACAGGTTGGACAGGTGGATCACGTTGCCCGGACGCAGGGTCTGGTTGCTGGCGCGGTTGCACTTGTCCTTGAAGGTCATCCAGCCGTTGCCGGTCTCGGCCAGCGTACGCATCATGCGGGCGTACAGCTTGCGCGCGGAGATGGTGCGGTTCGCCTTGCCCTGGGCTTCCGCCTGCAGGTAGGCCTGCTCGAAGGCTTCGCCGAACAGGTCGGTGAACTCCGGCACGACGCGCGGATCGAACAGCGACCATTCCTGGTCGGCCTCGACGCGCTTCATGAACAGGTCCGGCACCCAGTTGGCCAGGTTCAGGTTGTGCGCACGGCGGGCTTCGTCACCGGTGTTGTCACGCAGCTCGAGGAAGTCCTCGACGTCGGCGTGCCAGGTTTCCAGGTAGACGCAGGCTGCGCCCTTGCGCTTGCCGCCCTGGTTCACCGCGGCCACGGACGAATCCATGGTCTTCAGCCACGGCACGATGCCGTTGGAGTGGCCGTTGGTCGACTTGATCAGCGAACCACGCGAACGCACGCGGGTATAGCTGACGCCGATGCCGCCGGAGAACTTCGACAGCTGGGCGATGTCGCCGTACTTGGAATAGATCGACTCCAGCGAGTCCTGCGGCGAATCCAGCAGGAAGCACGAGGACAGCTGCTCGTGGGTGGTGCCGGAATTGAACAGGGTCGGGCTGGACGGCAGGTAGTCCAGGTTGCCCATGCGCTTGTACAGCGCCAGGGTCTCGGACACATCCTCGCTCAGCGCGCTGGCAATGCGCAGGAAGAACTGCTGCGGGGTCTCGATCACCTTGCGGGTGTGCGGATGGCGCAGCAGGTAACGGTCGTACAGGGTACGCAGGCCGAAGTAATCGAAGTTCAGGTCCAGCGAGATGTCGATGGCATCGTTGAGCTTGCGCGCGTTGGTCTGCACGAAGTTCAGCAGGCGGTCGTTGATCAGGCCGACTTCATGGCCACGGCTGACCGACTGCGAGAAGGCGTAGATTTCCTGGCCCGAGACTTCCTTGGCGATGTAGTTGGCCAGCAGGCGCGCAGCGAGGCGGCCGTACTCGGGCTCTTCACCGATCAGCAGGGCGGCGGTGCGGATGGACAGTTCGTCCAGCTCGCGGGTGGTGGCGCCGTTGTACAGGCCGGAAATGGTGCGGGTGGCCACGCGCATCGGATCGACGGCGTGCAGGCCTTCGGAGGAACGCTGCACCGCGCGCACGATCTTGTTCAGGTCCACCAGTTCGGTCGTGCCATTGCGCTTGGTCACACTCATCGCGTTGGCCGTCGGCGGCGACGTCAACAGGAATTCGCTTTCCTTCTCGATGGTGGCGCTGGATTCGGTGGTCACGGCGTGTGTCCTCTTGGCGTGATTGGTGGGTGCTCGATGCATCGGGTGACGCAGCCCGGGACATGACAGCCCAGGATGGCAGGACGGCGTCGCAGGGGATGAGACCCTGCGCCTGCCACTGCCGTTGACGATCGCGGATGGGTACCCCGGGCACCCCCTGGAATTGGGGTTGCTGCGACCGACGGCCACAAGATAGTGGGGGTAATGGGGTCCGTCAACGCCAAATGTAGTGAAATTCGGCAATCCCTTGCGCCGCAAGGATCGTGCCATCGGCGCCCGGATCAGACGCTTCAGACCTGCCGGAACGGGCTGCGCAGTCAAGCCCGAAAGGCGTCATCGCGGTGGTACAACGCACCGCGGAAACGGAACAATGACAGCTTCACATGACAGTGATGAAACTGGCTAGGGACAACCCTGTGGATAGTTGGTGGGCAGCCGGTGGAAATCCGGTGGACGGGTGACTTCCGGCCGGTGACGCCCGCGCGCTGGCAGCGGATGCTGGCCGCTCGCTCCCGGAAAAGGATGCTCCGATGCACCTGCGGTTGCCCGCGCTGGCCCTGCTGCCTGCCCTGTTCATTGCCCCGGCGCTGGCCGCCGAAGGGCCGGACCTGCGTTCGGACCAGTGCGGCATTCATACCGACTACGACGTGCTGGTGGACAGCGGTGGCATCTGGCTGCGGCATGGCCCGCAGGCACCGCACGAGGTGGTGTTCCACGATGGCGTGCTGAGCCTGGACGACACGGTCGTGCCGGTCAGCGAGGCCGACGCCGCCCGCCTGCGGCAGATGGAGGCCGGGGCGCGGCAGCTGATGCCGGCGGCCACGGCGCTGGCCCATGAAGTGAGCGGACTGAGCTTCGACGTGCTCGACGGGGTCTATGAAAGCCTCACCGGTACCGCCAACAGCCGCAAGGTCCGGCGCCTGCGCCGGCAGGCCGATGACTGGATCGGCGGCACGCTGGGCAAGGGTTACTGGGAACAGGCAGTGTTCGGGCCGGGCTTCGAGGCCAAGGTGCAGGACATGGCCGAGTCGCTGTCCGCGTCCATCGCCCGCAGCGTGCTGTGGCAGGTGTTCACCGGCCGCAGCGATGCGATGGAAGAACGCGCCGACCGCCTGGACGCGCAGATGGAACAGCAGCTGGAAGGCCGCGCCGAGCGCATCGAGGCCCGCGCGCAGGCGCTGTGCCCGCTGGTGCAGTCGCTGGCCGACACCCACGACGCGCTGGAAGTGCGCTACCAAGGCCAACCGCTGCGGCTGCTGGAGCGCGGCGAGAGCGTGCGGGTGGAGCACGGCGATGGCTCGGGCCTGCATGTGTCGGCCGGGCCGGATGAGCGGCCGCGTGGGAATGCGGTGGCGCCGACCCGGTAACCGCGCGGCGGATGCCGGCCAGCGGCCGGCACTACCGGAACCCTGGCCGGCAACGCATTTACCTGGGTGGCGCCCTCACGCCCGGTGCGGGGTACCCAGGTACTCGGCGCTCTGCATTTCGATCAGGCGCGAGGCGGTGCGCTCGAACGCGCCCTGCAGGCGCTGGCCGGTGTACAGCTCGATCGGCGAGGTACTGGCGGTGCAGACCAGGTTGACGTGGCGGTCGTACAGTTCGTCGATCAGGTTGACGAAGCGGCGCGCGGCATCTTCGTTCAAACGGTCGAAGGCGGGGATGCCGCCCAGCAGCACGGTGTTGAACTCGTGCGCGATCTCGATGTAATCCGACGGGCCACGCGGGCCTTCGCACAACGCGGCGAAATCGAACCAGGCAATGCTCTTGCCACGGCCGCGCACCGGGATCTTGCGGCCTTCGATCTCGATGTTGCCGGGCTTGGCCGGCTGGCCGCCGCTCAGTTCGTTCCAGCGCGTGGCCAGCCACTCATCACTGTCGGCGGCCAACGGTGCGCGGTACACCGGCGAGCGGGTCAGCGCGCGCATCCGGTAATCCTCGGTGCCCTCGGCGTACAGCTCCACGCAGAAGCGCTGCAGCAGGCCGATGGCCGGCAGGAAGCTCTCGCGCTGCAGGCCGTTGAGGTACAGGTTCTCCACCGCGGTGTTGGAGGTGGTCACCAGGGTCACGCCCTCGGCGAACAGGCGCTCCAGCAGCCGTGCCAGCAGCATCGCGTCGCCGATGTCGGTGACGAAGAATTCGTCCAGCACCAGCACGCGCAGGTTGCTGCGCCATTCCTGGGCGATCTTCGCCAGCGGGTCGCTCTGCCCCTGGTGCTCACGCAGGCGCTCGTGGACGCTGCGCATGAAGCGGTGGAAATGCGTGCGGTACTTCTGTTTGATCGGCAGGCCGTCGTAGAACAGGTCGACCAGGAAGGTCTTGCCACGGCCGACGCCGCCCCAGAAGTACAGACCCTTCACCGGCTCGGGCTTCTTCCAGAACGAGGACAGGCGGTCCAGCCAGCCGTCTTCGGCGCTGTCGACCAGGCCCAGGTGGATGCGGTCCAGTTCGGCCAGCGCTGCGTGCTGGGCCGGGTCGTTCTGCCAGTCGCCACGGGCAACCCCTTCCGCGTACCGCTGCGACGGGGTCAGCTCGGTTGCACTCATGCCGCCGCGCCCAGCCAGTGCTTCACGCCGTGGGTCAGCGCGCCACGCAGATCGATCAGCTTGCGGTGGAAGAAGTGGCTGGTCTCGGGCATGCGCACCAGCTCATGCGGGACGTCCAGCGTGTCCAGCCACTGGTAGACGGCCTGCGGGTCGACGATCTCATCCTGCTCGCCCTGGATCACCAGCCAGCGCGCCGGCGGCGCGATGCCATCGAAGTCCCAGCGACCGGCCGGCGGCGCGATCGAGATCAGCGCTTCCGGCTGCAGCGCGGCAGCGGCCTTCAAAGAAACGAACGAGCCGAAGCTGAAACCGGCCAGCCACAGGCGGTCGTCCGGGCGCTGGCTGCGCACCCAGGCGGCGACGGCTTTCAGGTCGTCCTGCTCGCCCACGCCATGGTCGAACTCACCGGCCGACGCGCCGACGCTGCGGAAGTTGAAGCGTACCGTGGCGATGCCCAGCTCGCGCAGCGTGGTGGCGGTCATGGTGACCACCTTGTTGTGCAGGGTGCCGCCTTCGGTGGACAGCGGATGGCAGACGATGGCCACGATCGGCTGCACCGGCACATCGGCCTTGGGCAGGTCAACGACCACTTCCAGCGGGCCGGCCGGGCCGTCCAGTTCGAGGCAGGCGGTTTCGCCGGGGGCGACGGGGAACGAAGGCTTGTGCATGGCACCATGATACCGTCCCCTGCCCCTGCCCTGTGCCCGCCCCATGCTCTACCTGTCCTTGGCCGTGATCTGCAGCGTGCTGGTTTCGGTGTTGTTGAAGGTGGCCGGACGCCGCCAGCTGGATGTTTCGCAGATGGTCACCTGGAACTATCTGGTGGCGGCAACGCTCACCGCCGTGGTGCTGCAGCCGCCGCTGGACGCACTGCGCGCGCCACATGCCCCGTGGCTGTCGCTGCTGGCACTGGCGGTGGTGCTGCCATCGATCTTCCTGGTGCTGGGCCGCGCGGTGGCGGTGGCCGGCATCGTCCGCAGCGACGTGGCGCAGCGCTTGTCGTTGCTGCTGTCTTTGGCCGCCGCCTTCCTGTTCTTCGGCCAGACTGCGACGCCGTGGAAGCTCGCCGGTCTCGGCCTGGGCCTGCTGGCGATGGTGGCGATCAGCCTGCGCCCGCGCGGCCCGGCGGTGGCGTCCTCACCCGGCGGCTGGGGCTGGCTGCTGGGCGTCTGGGCCGGGTTCGCGGTGGTCGACGTGCTGCTCAAGCAGGTGGCGCTGTCCGGCACGCCGTCGATGGCGGCGGTGCTGGCCAGCTTCAGCGTGGCCTTCGTGCTGATGCTGGCACTTCAGCTGTGGCGGCACGCCAGTGGCCGCAGCCGGTTGGCCTGGCGCAACCTCGGTGCGGGCGCGCTGCTGGGCCTGCTCAACGGCGGCAACATTCTTTTCTATGTGCACGCGCATCAGTCCATGCCGGAGAGCCCGGCCACCGTGTTCGCCGGCATGAACATCGGCGTGGTGGTGCTGGGCGCGCTGGTGGGCGTGTTCGCCTTCGGCGAGGCCACCACGAAGTGGAACCGCGCCGGGCTGGCGCTGGCGGTGCTGGCGATTGGATTGATCGCCTGGGGGTGAGCCCGGCCTCGGGGTCAGAGCCCATTTCGTTGGAATGGGATCCGACCCCGGCGCTGGGCGTTATTTATCGAAGCCCAGCAGCAACGGATCGTGGTCGGAGCTGCGCCACGGGCCCTGCACGTTGCGGCCCTGGTAGCCGCTGGCGTCCTGTTCGTCGGCATTGCTGTGCCACTCGGCGGCACCGCGCAGGCGCTGGGCCATGCCCGGGCTCAGCAGTGCATGGTCGAGGCGGCCGGTATAGCCGTTGTAGACGTAGCTGTAAGGATGCTCGACCTGGGCGACCTTGAATGCGTCCTGCCAGCCCAGGTCATGCAGGGTGCGGATCGGGTCTTCCATCGCGTAGGCGTTGAAATCGCCCAGCAGCACCACGTCCTTCACCTTCAGGCGGCCAGCTTCGGCCTGCACCCACTGGTTCAACTGCTTTGCCGATTCCACCCGGGTGGCATTCCAGCAACCCTGGCCATCGTTGCGGTCGGCATCGCCGCCGCTGGCATCACGGCAGCCCTTGGACTTGAAATGGTTGGCGACCACCATGAACGGTGCGCCCTTGCCCTGGAAGGCCTGCGCCAGCGGTGCGCGGCTGTGTTCGGCGAACGGACCGTCGGTTCTGGTCAACGGCTTGCCCAGCGGCTTGAACGCGCTCCTGCGATAGATGATGCCAACCCGGATCGGGTTGCTGCCCGGCACTTCGCCGGCATCGACGAAGGCCCACTGCTTGTCGGCGGCAAGACCGGCGTTGAGGGCGCTGACCAGTTCGGCGATGGCCGACTGCGGGCCATAGCCATCGTTTTCCAGTTCCATCAACGCGGCGATGTCGGCACCGAGCGCGTTGACCGTGGCCACCAGCTTGCCGACCTGCGCCTTGTGCTCTTCCAGCGTGCGCGCGCCGCGCAGGGTCGGGAAGCCACCGCCCTGGCCATCGCCATTGAAGAAGTTCTCCAGGTTGAATGCAGCGATATGCAGGCTGCCCGGCACCGTCGGCACCGCCGGACGCTTCAGCTCGGGCAACGTGAGTGCACCCTCGACCTGCAGGCGCGGACGGCCCTGTGCGTCCACGTGCACGACACCTTCCACATTGCGCAGCTGCATGCCGGTGCGCAGCACCGGGTTGGCTGGCAGGTAGGCCACGCTGGCCGGGTCGCGGGCTTCGCTGCCGTCGTCCAGCAGCAGGCGGCGGCGCTGGTTGTCGGCCATCACCTGCTCATAGCCGGCAGTACCCGGCGCGGCCACTTCGGTCGGCTGCCAGAGGCGGCCATCGAAGGCCACGGTGAGCTGCCCAAAGCGCTCCAGGCCATCGGTGCCGGCCAGGGTGAGCGGTGCGGCGATGCGCACGCGCTGGCCATCCAGCGCACGCCAGTCGGCCGGCGCGGTGGTCAGCACCACGGTGGCGCTGCTGCGCGCGGCGGACGGCGACGCGACCGGTGCGGCCTGCGGCTGGGCCTGGGCAAAGGCGCCGGCCGGCAGCAGCAGGGACAGGGCAAGGGCGAGGGAACGGCGGCGCATCGACGGGCGACTCCATGGAAGAGGCGCACAGACTAACCCTGAAATGCGAAACCCCGCCTGCGGGCAGGGTTTTGACCTTGGTGGGCAAAGCCTGGGTCGTGCCGGCCGCTGGCCGGCAACCTCATGACCTTGGTGCGATGCGTGGTTGCCGGCCAGCGGCCGGCACTACCGGTTACTTCAGGTTGCCCAGCATCCAGTCCACGGTGGCGTGGATCTGTTCCTCGGTCAGCGCCGGGTTGCCGCCCTTGGGCGGCATGATGCCGCCATCCGGGCCGGTATAGCCCTCGATGGCGTGCTTGTAGAGGGTCTCCTTGCCCTGTGCGATGCGCTTGTCCCAGTGCGAATGGTCCAGCGTCGGCGCCATGCCCACGCCGGTGGTGTGGCAGGCGGTGCACAGGTTGTCGAAGATGACCTTGCCGTCCTTGGTGCCGCCGTAGGCCACCTGCGAGGCGGCCTTGGCCAGCGCGGCGGCCTTGGCCGCAGCCTGCGCGGCGGCGCCGGTGCTGCCGGCATAGACCGCGCCGGTGGGCGAGATGCGCTGTTCGGTGCGCTTGGCCGCGGTCGGCGACACCTCGGGCGGAATCCGGGTGTGGATGTATGCGGCAAGGAGGATGAGGCCGAGGGTGATGGTCGCCAGCAGCGCGATCACCATGGAGAAGCGTTTCAGGAACTCCAGATCGTAATTCCGCACTCTTCGTTACCCCTGGCTGATAGTCGTTGGACCACGGCTGAGCGACTGCGTGATGGACCGAGTATAGAACGCGCTTTGCGTGCGACAACAGGCGTCACTGCTGGTGCGGCGCAGCATTCGGACCCGGTAGTGCCGGCCGCTGCCCGGCATCGCCAGCCCGCCGGATGGATCGTGCAGAAGCCGGCCAGCGGCCGGCTCTACCGGATTACCGGGCGCCGATCGCGCGCAGGCAGAAGCTGCAGATCGCATCCACCAGTGCGTCTTCGTCGCGGTGTGCTTCGCGGCTGGGCGCGGTCGGGCCGACCATCGCCTCGGTGAAGGCGCCGACGAGGCAGGCGGCGGCCACATGCGCGTCCTGCGCCGGCAGCTCACCGGCGGCCACGCCCTCCTCCACCAGCCGCAGGAACACGTCGCCGAAGGCACGACGACCACGCATGCGCTCGGCTTCCACGTCCGGGTCGACCGGTTCGACGATGAAGGCATGCGCCAGCCCCGGCCCGGCCAGGGCGCGGCGGACGAAGGCGGTGATCGCCAACCGCAGGCGCTCGCTGGCCACCTCCGGGCCGCTGGCGATGCGCTCCATGATCGCGACCTCGTGGGCCACCGCGGCGTTGAGCACCTCCACGAACAGCTCGGCCTTGGACGGGAAGTGCCGGTAGATCAGGCCGGTGGACACCCCCGCCTGGGTCGCCACGGCGGTCACCGGGGCATTGCGCCAGCCCCCGGTGGCGACCAGCTCACGGGTGGCCAGCAGGATCCGTTCACGGGCCCCGGCCAGGCGTTCTTCCATCAGTGCAGAGCGTTTGTAGGCCATGTTTTGATTCTAGTTTCAATTTTTGAATTTGTATTCACTTCTTACCCGAACCCCGCTACGCTGGGGTCCAATCGCCCGTGCGGGCAGCGGTCCTGCAGACCGCCGCCCGCTCCCCCGCCGGGTGCGTCCATTTCCTGCCATCCCGCCGTGGAGCCACCACAATGCACGTGCCATCCCTGAACTTCGACCTTGGCGAAGACATCGACCTGCTGCGCCAGAGCGTGGCCCATTTTGCCGCCGCCGAGGTCGCACCGCTGGCCGCCGAGGCCGATGCCAGCAACCAGTTCCCGCTGGCCCTGTGGCCGAAGCTGGGCGAACAGGGCCTGCTCGGCCTCACCGTGGAAGAAGAATACGGCGGCACCGGCATGGGTTACCTGGCCCATGTGGTGGCGATGGAAGAAATCTCGCGTGCCTCCGGCGGCATCGGCCTGTCCTATGGCGCGCACTCCAACCTGTGCGTGAACCAGCTGCGCAAGAACGGCAACGAAGAACAGAAGCAGCGCTTCCTGCCCGGCCTGTGCAACGGCAGCCTGGTCGGCGCGCTGGCGATGAGCGAGCCGGGTGCCGGTTCGGACGTGGTGTCGATGAAGCTGCGCGCCGACAAGCGCAGTGATCGCTACGTGCTCAACGGCAACAAGATGTGGATCACCAACGGCCCTGACGCCGACGTGCTGGTGGTCTATGCCAAGACCGACATGGAGGCTGGCGCCAAGGGCATCACCGCGTTCCTGGTCGAGAAGGGCATGAAGGGCTTCTCCACCGCGCAGAAGCTGGACAAGCTGGGCATGCGCTCCTCGCCCACCTGCGAGCTGGTGTTCCAGGAATGCGAGATTCCCGAAGAAAACGTGTTGGGCCAGGTCGGTGGTGGCGTGCGCGTGTTGATGTCCGGCCTGGATTACGAGCGCGTGGTCCTTTCTGGTGGCCCGCTGGGCCTGATGGCCGCGGCCATGGACGTGGTCATGCCCTATGTGCACGAGCGCCACCAGTTCGGCGAACCGATCGGCAGCTTCCAGCTGATCCAGGCCAAGATTGCCGACATGTACGTGGGGCTGGGCGCGTGCCGCGCCTACGTCTATGCCGTCGCGCGCGCCTGCGACCAGGGCCGCACCACCCGCCAGGATGCCGCCGGTGCCATTCTGTACGCCGCCGAGAAGGCCACCTGGCTGACCGGCCAGGCGATCCAGATCCTGGGCGGCAACGGCTACATCAACGAATATCCGACCGGCCGCTTGTGGCGCGACGCCAAGCTGTATGAAATCGGCGCCGGCACGTCGGAGATCCGCCGCATGCT
Source organism: Stenotrophomonas genospecies 3 (assembly GCF_054473855.1). Taxonomy (NCBI): domain Bacteria; kingdom Pseudomonadati; phylum Pseudomonadota; class Gammaproteobacteria; order Lysobacterales; family Lysobacteraceae; genus Stenotrophomonas; species Stenotrophomonas genospecies 3. Next base: position 13,844 of record NZ_JBTMUR010000014.1, on the reverse strand, counting down.
GATCGGCCGCGAACTGTTCCAGCGCACCCTGTAAGGCCACTGCGATGACCGTACTAAGCACCCAGCTGCAACCGGGCAGCGAAACGTTTGAAAGCAACCGCGCGGCCATGCAGGCCGTGGTCGACGACCTGCATGCCACCCTCGCCCGCACCGCGCTGGGTGGCAGCGAAGCCGCACGCGCCAAGCACACCGCGCGCGGCAAGCTGCTGGTGCGTGACCGCATCGACGCCCTGCTCGACCCCGGCAGCGCCTTCCTGGAAATCGCGCCGCTGGCTGCGCACGGCATGTACGAAGACGCCGTGCCGGCCGCTGGCGTAGTGGCCGGCATCGGCCGCGTCAGTGGCGTGGAATGCGTGATCGTGGCCAACGATGCCACGGTCAAGGGCGGCACCTACTACCCGATGACGGTGAAGAAGCACCTGCGCGCGCAGGAGATCGCCGAGCAGAACCACCTGCCGTGCATCTACCTGGTCGATTCCGGTGGTGCGTTCCTGCCACTGCAGGACGAAGTCTTTCCCGACCGTGACCATTTCGGCCGCATCTTCTACAACCAGGCCAACCTGTCGGCGCAGGGCATTCCGCAGATCGCCTGCGTGATGGGCAGCTGCACCGCTGGTGGTGCCTATGTGCCAGCGATGAGCGACGAGACGGTGATCGTGCGCGAGCAGGGCACGATCTTCCTCGGCGGCCCGCCGCTGGTGAAGGCGGCCACCGGCGAAGTGGTGACGGCCGAGGAACTCGGCGGTGCCGATGTGCACACGCGCATCTCCGGCGTGGCTGACCACATGGCCGACAACGATCTGCAGGCGCTGGCACGGGTGCGCGCGATCATCGCCCAGCTCAACTGGCGCAAGCCGGAGCCGGCGATGGCGGTGCAGGCCAACGAGGAACCACTGTTGCCGGCGCACGAGCTGTATGGCGTGATCCCGGCCGACACGCGCAAGCCCTACGACGTGCGCGAGGTCATCGCGCGCCTGGTCGATGGCTCGCGCTTCGATGAGTTCAAGCCGCGCTACGGCGCAACGCTGGTGACCGGCTTTGCGCATCTGAACGGCTACCCGATCGGCATCATCGCCAACAACGGCATCCTGTTCTCCGAGTCGGCACTGAAGGGCGCACACTTCATCGAGCTGTGCACCCAGCGCAACATCCCGCTGGTGTTCCTGCAGAACATTACCGGCTTCATGGTCGGCCGCAAGTACGAACAGGGCGGCATCGCCAAGGACGGCGCCAAGCTGGTGATGGCCGTGGCCTGCGCCAAGGTGCCCAAGTTCACCGTGGTCATCGGTGGTTCGTTCGGTGCCGGCAACTACGGCATGTGCGGCCGCGCATACTCGCCGAACTTCCTGTGGATGTGGCCGAACGCGCGCATCGGCGTGATGGGCGGCGAACAGGCCGCCAGCGTGCTGGCCACGGTCAAGCGCGATGGCATCGAAGCCAAGGGCGGCCAGTGGCCGGCAGTGGAGGAAGATGCATTCAAGGCACCTATCCGCGACCAGTTCGAGCAGCAGGGCCATCCGTACTACGCCAGCGCGCGCCTGTGGGATGACGGCGTGATCGATCCGGCCGACACCCGCCGGGTGCTGGCCCTGGCGCTGTCGGCCAGCCTCAACGCCGCCCCGCAGCAGACGCGCTTCGGCGTGTTCCGCATGTAACCCGTGCCATGACCGAGTCTGTTGCCATGTTCACCAAAGTCCTGATCGCCAACCGTGGCGAAATCGCCTGTCGCGTCGTCGCCACCTGCCGCCGCCTCGGCATCGCCACCGTGGCGGTGTATTCCGATGCGGACCGCAACGCACGCCATGTGCGCCTGGCCGACGAAGCCATCCACATTGGTCCGGCCGCCGCACGTGAGAGCTACCTGCGCAGCGATGCCCTGCTCGACGCCGCACGCCTGACCGGCGCGCAGGCGATCCACCCCGGCTACGGCTTCCTGTCCGAGAACGCCGACTTCGCCGATGCCTGCGCGGCGGCCGGCATCACCTTCATCGGCCCGCCGGCCAGCGCCATCCGCGCGATGGGCGACAAGAGCGCGGCCAAGGCGCTGATGGCCGAGGCCGGTGTGCCGCTGACCCCCGGCTATCACGGCGACCAGCAGGCGCCGGACTTCCTGCGCGCACAGGCCGACGGCATCGGCTACCCGGTGCTGATCAAGGCCAGCGCCGGCGGCGGTGGCAAGGGCATGCGCAAGGTCGAGCGCAGCGAGGACTTCGTCGATGCACTGGCCAGCTGCCAGCGCGAGGCGGCCTCGGCGTTCGGCAACGACCATGTGCTGGTCGAGAAGTACGTCGAGCGCCCACGCCATATCGAGATCCAGGTGTTCGGCGACAGCCACGGTGAGGCGGTCTACCTGTTCGAGCGCGACTGCTCGGTGCAGCGCCGCCACCAGAAGGTACTGGAAGAAGCACCCGCGCCGGGCATGAGTCCCGAACGTCGTGCTGCGATGGGCAAGGCGGCAGTCGATGCCGCGCGCGCGGTGGGCTACGTCGGTGCCGGCACGGTGGAGTTCATCGCCGGCCCGGACGGCGATTTCTACTTCATGGAAATGAACACCCGCCTGCAGGTCGAGCACCCGGTGACCGAGTACATCACCGGCACCGACCTGGTGGAGTGGCAGCTGCGCGTGGCCTCGGGCCAGCCGCTGCCGCTGCGCCAGGAACAGCTGGCGATCCACGGCCACGCCATCGAAGCGCGCCTGTATGCCGAAGATGCCGACCGGGGCTTCCTGCCCTCCACCGGCACCCTGCGCCGCCTGCGCCTTCCGACCCCGTCGGCCCATGTGCGCGTGGATACCGGCGTGGAGGAAGGCGACAGCATCACCCCGTACTACGATCCGATGATTGCCAAGCTGATCGTCTGGGACCTGGACCGCGAGGCCGCACTGCGCCGCATGAGCCAGGCGCTGGCCGACTGCCAGGTGGTGGGCGTGACCACCAATGCCGGTTTCCTGCGTCGCCTGGTCAACACCGATTCGTTCGCGCACGCCAAGCTGGACACCGCGCTGATCGAACGCGAACAGGCGGCATTGAGTGCAGTGGGCGACACGGATGATGCCCTGTGGCAGCTGGCTGCGGTGGCTGCGGTTGCAAGCACGGGCGGCGCCAGCACCGACGCGCGCGATCCGCATTCGCCGTGGCAGGCCCAGGACGGCTGGCGCCTTGGCGCATCGGCACCGCGCGTGCTGCCGCTGCAGCAGGGCGAACGCAAGCACACGCTGAAGGTGTGGACGCAGACCGATGGCTGGCGCGTGCAGTGCGATGACGCCGCGCCGGTGCAGGTGCTTGGCACGGCCGATGCGCAGCATCTGACCGTGCTGCTGGGCGAGCGCCGCTGGTCGTTGCAGCTACTGCGCGAAGGCGACCAGCTGTATCTGTTCGGCGCCGATGGCCAGCACCGCTTCACCCTGCACGATCCGGTGGGCGAATCGGACCACGCCGTGGCCGATGCCGGCAGCCTGCTGGCGCCGATGCCGGGCAGGATCGTCGCGACACTGGTCGCGGCCGGCACCGAGGTCAAGCGCGGCACGCCGCTGGTGGTGCTGGAAGCGATGAAGATGGAGCACACCCTGCAGGCACCGGCAGACGGCACGGTGAAGGGCTACCGCGCCAAGGCCGGCGACCAGGTGGGTGACGGTGCGGTGCTGGTGGACTTCGAAGCGGCGTGAACGATGACGCGCCGGGCCCTAGGGCCCGGCTGCATCGGCATTCCCTGCGCGTGGGTCCGCCCGCGGCCACACGTGGCCATCCGGGTCCAGCTCCGCGGTGATCTTTGTGCCACTGCGCCAGCCCAGCCCGCAGATCGCCAACGCACCTTCGGCCATCGGCTGCAGGCCAAGCGCACGCCCGGCCTCGGATTCATTGATGGCCGCTGTAACAAAAGCGCCCAGGCCCAGTGCGGTGGCCGACGCATACAGTGCCTGTGAAACATGGCCTGCATCCAGCGTGACAGCGCGGTAGGCCTTGGCATGGTTCCGATACTTCCAGAAGTTGCGCTCGAAGCGGCACACCAGCACCAGCAGCACGTGTGCATCGGCGAACCAATGCTGCCCGGCCAGCAAGCGCTGGCACAGCGACTCCAGGTCCTGTGGCTGTGCCGGCAGCCGGCCCAGCTCGTGCGCCACCGCATGGTAGTGATACAGCCCCGGGGCCATTCCCTCCACGTTGCGTACCAGCAAGTAGGCCTCCAGCGGATGCAGGCTGCCGGCTGAAGGCACGTTCTTCTTCAGGAACCGCACACCTGGATCGGTTTCCACCTCGGCCTGTGCCATCAGCACCTGCTGCAGCACGCGCGCCAGCAGTGGCAACGGCAGCGCACGCGCGCTATCGAAGTTGCGGCAGGTAGCCCGTGCCTGCAGCTGCGACTGCATCGGATCATCCTCGTAGCACGGCAGTGCCTGCGCGCCATGTATACGCGGAGGTGCCTCGGGTGGCGGACTGCCGTAGCTGCGCACCAGATCGCGTGCGGTCACCAGCTGGTGCTGCTCCATGTCCTGCACGCTGTCCACCTCGTCCCAGCACGACTGCTGGTAGTGCACCGCCGACAGCGGCCACCAGTGACTATCGCGCAGGCGCTGCTCGGCAGCGCAGGCCTTGGCGTGGGCCGGATCATCGCTGACCAGCAGGCCCTGCTGCAGCAATGACAGCACCCGACCGCGCGCGTCCGCTGCTTCCGGCAACGGCTGCCACTGTTCGGCACTGCAGGCCAGCAACCAGGCACAGCTTTCCGCGTCGATCACCTGCACCGACGGCAGGTGCGCCGCACGCACCTGCAGGACCGGCTGCAGCTGCACGCCGGTACCACCAGCCAGTAGTTCCTCCAGGTTGAAGGACGGGCGTTCGACCGGCTCGACGAACAAGGTCCGGCAACGACGGAATCTCATCGCAATGGCATCCGAGGGCTGTTCGGGGCGCCGATCATAGCGTGGCGGGTGCACGTACCCATCAACTTCGCGGCGCCACCGCCGATAATTCCATTTTCCCATTCTGCCGGTGCTGATCCCATGTCTGCTTCCCCCCTTTCCGCCGACGTTGTCCAGCAGCTGCTGGAGCGCCTGGCCAGCGATGATGCCTTCCGGTCCGAGTTTGCCAAGGATCCCGGCCTGGCCCTGCTCGCACTGGGTGCGGACGAAGACACCGTGCGTGCCTGCCGTGCATCACTGGCGTCCCTGGGCAGCAAGATGGAGTTCGCCCAGGCCGCATCACGCATGCGGACCCTGCTTGGGACACGCGCCGCCTTCAATGTGCCGTTCCTGTTCGAGGATGGCTTGCCTGGTCTCCAGCAGGAGTAACGATCAGGGTGCCGCTGCGTCCGGGCTGCTGTGAGAGGCCACGGGACTCTCCATCAATGCCAGCCGCTGCACGTCGTTCACGTTCAACGGCAGCAGTGCGTAGTCGCCGATGTTCTCTGCAAAGGCCAGGCCGGCATGGTGTTGAAGCCAGCGCAGCTGACGCTGCGCTGCATCGTGCTGACCCTGGGATCGCAGCAGATCCAACTGCAGCACGCGCCACTGGAACAAACTTGCCTGGCGCTGCTGCGCCAACAACTGCTGTGCACGCAGCGTTTCTCCAGCGTCCAGGGCCATGCGTGCCTGCAGCAGGTTCCACAGTTCGCGCAGGCGGGGATCGTCGTCGCGTTCGGGCAGCGCCTGCAGCGCGTCCCTTCGCTGCATGACCACCGTTGCCTGGCCGGCGCGCAGCGCATGGTAGGCAGCGGCAAGAGCGATGAATGCGTTGCGCCGTGCCGATGCAGGCTGGCCACGATCGATCGCCGCGAGCGCGCGATCGAGCACCTGCTGGTACTCCTGCCCCGGCACGGAAACGCCTTGCCGTGCACGCCAGGCCAGCGCCTGCAAAGCGAGGATGTCACACATCCCACCTGCGCTGGGGCACTGCGACGCAGCCTGCTGCATGTCGCCCGCAGCTTCAGCGCTGCGACCCTGCATGGTCAGCACGGCAGCCCGCTCCATGCGTGTCCCGGGGCCCAGTGGCCCCATCGCGGTGAACCCGGCGTTGGCCGCTTCGAAGTCGCCAGCCAATGCGGCAATCACCGGCTCCATGCCATCGCCGTTCCAACCCGGGTGCAGCCGCGCACCGCGCAGGGCTGCTTCCGCTGCGGAGGCTTCGCCACGGGCCAATTGGATGCGTGCAACAAACGCCAGCACCAATGCACGGCGCGAATGCTGGCGTCCCAGCAGCGGCTGCGTCGCGGCCAGTGCGCCATCGTAGTCACCCTGCGCGAACTGCACCATCGAGTAGTTCATCCAGCCGGCCGGGTCGTCCGGGTACAACTCGGTCAGCATGCGCCATTTGTCAGCGATGCGTGCAGGCGGTGCCCCTTCGAAATCGGCCGCCCAGGCATCGAGATAGAGCTGGTCGCGCGCGGTCAGGTGCGTACGTTGGCTGACCGCCTTGCGGTACAGCGCCGCGGCCTGCTCCAGATTGCCCTTTGCGTGCTGGATGTTCATCTGCCCGACGTAGGCGAAGGCAAAGGCAGGATCCAGTCGGGTCGCCTGCTCGAAGAACATCAACGCATCGTCATAGCGCGCGGCAGCCGTTGCATCGACGCCCTTGGCATAGGCATGCAGTGCGTCCAGATTGGCGGTAGCCACGGTTGGCAGCGGCCGCTGGTCTGCGCCGACGTCACGAAGCGCTTCGCCAAGGTCGGTACGCAGCGCCGCAACCACTTGATCGGTCGAGGCGAGGATCGAATCCAGCCCGCGACCGTCGGCAAAGCGCGTGTAAACGGTCTGTCCGCTACGCGGATCCACGACTTCGACACTGACCCGTACTTTGCCATTGAGCTCCAGCACACTGGGGATCAGTACCGCACGAACTCCGTCACGCAGCGCGACCTCGATGGCCAGCCTGCGGTCCAGCCGCGCCTGCGGCGGCCGCTGCATCAGCTGCAGGGTGTCACGCACCTTCAGCTCGCTGAGGATGTTGACGAAACGCGACTGCCCCAGGCTGATGTACAGCGCCTGCTCCAGGCTGCTGTCCAACTGGGGATAAGCCGTGGCGTTGTGCACCGCCGCCACGATCACCCAGTCGCGTTCGGCGAAGGCGATGGCCGGTGCCGGCCGAAACAGCGTCCACAGCACTCCGCATAGCGCCAGCATGAGTGCCGCCTCGGTCACCAGCGCCGCTGGGCGACGCCACAGCGGCAGATCCCGCCACGCTTTTTCACCCGAGCGCGGGCGACGTAGCGGGGCGCTGCCACGCAATCCCACTTCGAATACTTCCTGGCGTTCGCCGATGCCCTTGAAGCGCCAGCAGCCGTGATCCTTCCAGCGCAGCTCGTCAGCCGCCCAGGGCAGTTCGCTGGCTGCCCGACGTGCCATCTGTTCGGCGGCCGCGGACAGCAGGACCTGTCCAGGCCACGCCAGCTGCATCAGGCGCGCAGCCATGGGCTTGGCCAGGCCTTCCACCTCCACCGGTTTTGCGCCGTGGGCAACGGCCTCGGCACTGTTGTTCCACAGCAGCACGTCACCCACGTGCAGGCCGGCGCGTGCACGCAGAACAACGCCACGTTCGCGCCCCAGTGCATCAACGGCGTTCTGGTAGGAAAGAGCAAAGCCGATGCCATCGATGGGACGTTCGAACAGGATGAACAATCCGTCAGACCGATCGATCAGCTGGCCGTTCCAGCGCTGCTGCAGGCCAAGCACCAGGCGGTCATGCTGCTGGAACAGCTCAGCGGCGGCAATGTCACCGATCCGCTCGACCAGCTGCAGCGAATCGCACAGATCGGTGAACAGCAGAGTCCGCACCTGCGAACTCTGCATCGGGAGAAAATCCGGAATGCCGTCCATTGCCACCTCTGCTGCTCATTGTCCGCTTTCGGAGTCGCCGCCCCAGCGCAGGCAGTTGCCACCATCGCGCTTGGCCTGGTACAGCGCGCGGTCCGCGTTGGCGTACCACTCGCTCCAGCCCGCCTCCGGCGCCAGCAGGCTGGCTCCGATGCTGACCAGGCTTACATGCGGCGTGCCATGACTGCGTTCGAGCAGGCCATGCACCGCGCTGAGGATGAACTCGGCCGCGTGCTGCACGATCTCATGGTTGCCACGGCGCAGGATCAGGCAGAACTCATCGCCGCCGAGCCGGCAGGCCAGGTCCTGTTCGCCGGCCATCGAGCGCAGGATGTTGCCCATGCTCTGCAGCACACGGTCGCCGGCCTGGTGGCCGTGGCGGTCGTTGATCTGCTTGAAGCGGTCGCAGTCGATCAGCAGCAGCGCCTGCGGCGGCCCCTCGGCATGCTCGCGGCACTCCTGCAGGTACAGGGTGAGGCCACGGCGGTTGTGCAGCCCGGTCAGTTCATCGGTACGTACCAGTTCACGGGTGTGGGTCAACTGGTGGGTGGTGATGTACAGGTTGTCCAGCGCGGTTTCCAGATCGTGGTTGCGCCGGCGCAGCTGGCTGATCAGCGCCTGCTCGTTGGTAAGCACGCGCATGATCGTACGGCGCAGGAAGTAGGCGACCAGGCCGGGATCGGATTCCACCAGGCGATGGAAGTCGGCCGGGCCCAGCTCCAGTACTTCACAGTCGGCCAGCGCGCGTGCACTGGCGCTGCGCAGGTGATCGCCGACCAGCAGGCCAAGCTCACCGAAGAACTCATGCTGGCCGAGCGTCTTGATCACCAGGTCCTCGCCGAAGTCCAGTTCTATCTGGCCTTGGAGGATCACATACATCCGTTCGCCGCGATGGCCACGCTGGAACAACCACTGTCCGGCATGAAGCTTGCATGGACGGGCAAATCTGGCGAACAATGCAACCTCGGCAGCGGACAGCAGCGCGTGCACGATCTCGGCCATCGCCACCCGGGCGATACCTGACGTCACATCACTGTTCTCGGCCGCACCCCTGCCGGTCATTCCCTGCACCCGCCGCCAGCGTCCCCTGGTGAGCCGCGGAGCATAGCACCGCTTTAAAGTGTGCGCCCTATCTCATTTTGACCCGTCTGCCGATCTTGATTGATGTGAAGATCGGTGGTGGCCCGTTCTGGTCACGGGTGTCCGGGCAAAACCCCTGCTGGATCAATCCGATGCTGGGTTTCACAGGCTTTCGGCCAAGTTGCCGGCACGCGGGGGTGCGCCTGATTGACGCTGGCTGCGCGCTGCTCCCTTGCATCGATACAACAACGCCGGCAGGTCCCCCGACCGGCCGGCGTTGTCTGGCCCTTCCCTGGCCACCCTGATCGGATTCCGAAGCTTCGGTAGCGCCGGCCGCTGGCCGGCTTCCCTGTGGTGCCCGAAGGATCACGTGGTTGCCGGCCAGCGGCCGGCACTACCGCATCACGCCGCGCGTTCGCTGCGCCCGCCGTGGAACTGCTCTTCCTCGGTCGAACCGGTCAATGCGGTGGTCGACGACTGGCCCTGCTGGATCGCCTGGGTCACCGCATCGAAGTAGCCGGTGCCAACCTCACGCTGATGCTTGACCGCAGTGAAGCCGCGCTCGGCCGCTTCAAACTCGGCTTCCTGCAGTTCCACGAACGCGCTCATCTGTCGACGTGCATAGCCGTGGGCCAGATTGAACATGCCGTAGTTCAATGCATGGAAGCCGGCCAGGGTGATGAACTGGAACTTGTAGCCGTAGCTGCCCAGCTCGCGCTGGAACTTGGCAATGGTGGCGTCGTCCAGGTTCTTCTTCCAGTTGAAGCTGGGCGAGCAGTTGTAGGCCAGCAGCTTGCCCGGGAACTTCGCATGGATCGCCTCGGCGAACTTGCGTGCAAACTCCAGGTCCGGCTTGCCGGTCTCGCACCACACCAGGTCGGCGTAGGGCGCATAGGCCAGGCCACGGCTGATCGCCTGGTCCAGGCCGTTGCGGGTCTTGTAGAAGCCTTCCACGGTGCGCTCGCCGGTGGCGAACGGCTTGTCGTTGCCATCGATGTCGCTGGTCAGCAGATCCGCGGCTTCGGCATCGGTACGTGCCACCAGCAGGGTCGGCACGCCCAGCACGTCGGCGGCCAGGCGCGCAGCGTTGAGCTTCTCGATCGCCTCGCGGGTCGGCACCAGCACCTTGCCGCCCATGTGGCCACATTTCTTCACCGAGGCCAGCTGGTCTTCGAAATGCACGCCAGCGGCACCGGCCTCGATCATCGCCTTCATCAGTTCGAACGCATTGAGCACGCCGCCGAAACCGGCTTCCGCATCGGCCACGATCGGCTGCAGGAAGTCGATGTCGTCCTTGCCTTCGGCGTGGTGCAGCTGGTCGGCGCGCAGCAGCGTGTTGTTGATGCGCTTGACCACCGCCGGCACCGAATCGGCCGGGTACAGCGACTGGTCCGGGTACATCTGCCCGGCCAGGTTGGCGTCGGCCGCCACCTGCCAGCCGGACAGGTAGATCGCCTTCAGGCCGGCCTTGACCTGCTGCATGGCCTGGTTGCCGGTCAGCGCACCCAGCGCGTTGACGAACTCGCGCTCATGCAGCGATGCCCATAGCTTCTCTGCACCCAGGCGGGCCAGCGAATGCTCGATGTGGACGGTGCCACGCAGGCGCACCACGTCGGCGGCACTGTAGTTGCGCTGGATGCCTTCCCAACGCGGGTTGGTATCCCAGTCGTGCTGGATCTGTTCGGCAGTGGGCAGCTTGCTCATGTCTTTCTCCAGTTCGGTTCGTGCGTGCAGCGGGGAGGGAAACGGCGGGAAACGCGGGCGGCGGTCAGTCGATGCGCGCGTAGGCCGGCAGGGTCAGGAAATCGGTCAGTTCGTCGCTGCGGCTCAGTTCGCCGAGCAGGGCGATGGCCTCGCCGATGCGTGCGCCACCGGGCAGCGCGGTGGTGTCACCCAGCCGTGCCGGCAGCTGCGCCAGCGTGGCATCCAGCAGTGCCAGGTCGATGGCGGTGCCGTCGTCCAGCTGCTGGCCCGGCGTATGCAGCCACTGCCACAGCTGGCTGCGGCTGATCTCGGCGGTGGCCGCGTCCTCCATCAGGTGGTGGATCGGCACGCAGCCGTTGCCATCCAGCCATGCCGCCAGGTAGCGCACGCAGACTTCCACATTGCCTTCGAAGCCGGCGCGGGTGATGGTGCCGGGCGGCCGTGCGATCAGTTCGTCGCGGCCGACGCGCACATCCTGGCGCAGCACGCTGTGCTGGTTCGCACCGGGCATGTGTTCGTCGAAGATCGCCATCGCCACCGGAATCAATGCCGGATGCGCGACCCAGGTGCCGTCGTGGCCGGCGGTCACTTCGCGCAGCTTGTCGGCGCGCACGCGGGCCATCGCCTGTTCGTTGGCGGCGGCATCGTTGTTGATGGGAATCTGCGCGGCCATGCCGCCCATCGCATGCGCACCACGGCGATGGCAGGTCTGGATCAGCAGCTCCGAATACGCCTTCAGGAACGGCTGGGTCATGGTCACCTGGCCGCGCTCGGGCAGCACGCGGTCGCCGTGGCGGCGGAAGGTCTTCAGGTACGAGAAGATGTAGTCCCAGCGCCCACAGTTCAGGCCGACGATGCGGTCACGCAGCGCGTACAGGATCTCATCCATCTCAAACACCGCCGGCAGCGTTTCGATCAGCACGGTCACCTTGATCTGGCCGTGCGGCAGGCCGAGCATGCCTTCGATGTGCGACAGCGCGGTCTCCCACAGCGCCGCCTCTTCCATGCTCTGCAGCTTGGGCAGGTAGAAGTACGGGCCGCGATCCTTGGCCTGCAGGGTGCGGGCGTTGTGGAAGGCGAACACCGCCGCGTCGAACAGGCCACCAGCGATGAACTGGCCATCGATGCGCACGTGCTTCTCGTCCAGGTGCCAGCCGCGCGGGCGTACGATCAGCACCGCCTGTTCGTCGTATGGGCGCAGGGCGTAGTGCTTTCCATTGGGTGCGGTGTATTCGAGATCGCCACGCACCGCGGCAGCCAGCGACTGCTGGCCGGCCAGCAGGTTGCGCCAGGTCGGCGAGGTCGAATCCTCGAAGTCGGCCATGAACACCTTGGCGCCGGAGTTCAGCGCGTTGATGACCATCTTCGGGTCGGTCGGGCCGGTGATCTCGACGCGGCGGTCCTGCAGCGCCGCCGGCAGCGGGGCAACACGCCAGTCGCCGCTGCGGATCGCGGTGGTGTCTTCGCGGAAGTCCGGCAGGCCGCCCTGGTCGAAGAACGCCTGACGCTCCCGACGGGCCTGCAGCCGTGCCTGCCGGCCCGGTTCCACCGCGCGGTGCAGCGACACCAGCAGGGCCAGCAGCGGCGCCGGCAGCAGGGTGTCCTGGCCGGCCACGCGGGTCGCCAGGGCGATGCCGGGGGTGGCCTTGCTGGCGGGGGTGGGAACAGCGGAAGCGACGGCGGACATGGGGCGACTCCAGCGGTGGGGGAACGCCTCCACGGTGCCGTCGGCGCCGAGTATTTGGCAAAACAGTTTTTGCAATGCTCTACATAAGTTGTGCTAATACTTGTGACACGATGAGCACACGCCCCCCGCCAAGTCCGCGTTTTTCCTACAAATCCGACCGGTTGAAGCCGCTGCGCGCGTTCTGCCAGACCGTGCGCCTGGGGTCGGTCTCACGGGCGGCTGAGGCGCTTTTCGTTAGCCAGCCGGCCATCAGCCTGCAGCTGCAGGCCTTGGAGCGAGAGCTGGGGGTGCCGTTGTTCGAGCGCAGCGGGCGCCGCCTGGTGCCCAGCCGCGAGGGCCAGCTGCTGTACGAGATGGCACAGCCGCTGGTGGAGAACCTGGATGGGCTGGAGGCGCGTTTCCGCGACAAGGTGCGCGGCCTGGACGCGGGCGAGCTGAACATCGCCGCCAACAGTTCAACCATCCTGTACCTGCTGCCGAAGATCGTCGAACGCTTCCGCCTGCACCATCCGGACGTGCGCCTGACCCTGCACAACGCGATCAGTGCCGATGGCACCGACCTGCTGCGCGAGGATGCCGCCGACCTGGCGATCGGCTCGATGACTGATGTGCCGGCCGATCTCAGCTACGCACCGGCCTACCGTTTCGAGCAGGTGCTGATCGCGCCGCACGACCATCCGCTGGCCAGCGGTGGCGAGCTGGAACTGGCCGACATCGCGCGTTTTCCGCTGGTGCTGCCACCGAAGCGGCAGATCACCTACCGCCTGGTCGACCAGGTATTCCAGCGCCACCGCATCGCCTACACCGTGGCATTGGAAGTGGGTGGCTGGGAGGTGATCAAGCAGTACGTGGCGATGGGCATGGGCATTTCCATCGTGCCGGCGCTGTGCCTGAACGAGGCTGACCGCGAGCGGCTGGCGGCGCGGTCGATGAAGCGCTGGTTCCCGGAACGCAGTTACGGGGTGATCGTGCGGCGTGGCAAGGCGTTGTCGGCGCAGGCGCGGGCGTTCATCGAGCTGATCCAGCCGGAGTTGTTCAGCCCGCGCGATTACGACCAGAGCGGGCATTCCGAGCGGTGAGGGGTGTTCGGCAGGGCTGCGCCCTGCACCTGCCGAAGCCGAAGCAACGGCAACAGCGGGCTATCCGTGGGATGGCGGGGCGGCGTGGGTGGGCAGGACACGCCGTAAACCCGTCCATGAAGTGACCCCCGGGAGTTGGACGTTAGATCCAACCCCGAGGGATACATGAACAAATACGACGCGCGTTTCAAACTGCAGGTCGCCAAAGAGGCCTCTGCAAGACCTCCACATCGGTCAAAGCCATTGCCCGTCGCCACGGCCTGGAGTTCTCCACGGTCAGGCGCTGGGTGGCGACCTATCGGCTGCATGGTAGGCGGGGATTTCATCGCCAGGCCCGGTCCTATGACCTCCCGTTCAAACTGGCTGTCCTGGAGAAGATGAGCCAGGACGGCCTGTCCGGGCGCGAGGCCACTACCTACTTTCAAATTGGCGATGCCGGCGCGGTGGGGCGATGGCGGCGCCTGTATGCTCAAGGCGGTGCCCAAGCGTT
>NZ_JBTMUR010000013.1:20137-149729 GCF_054473855.1 Stenotrophomonas genospecies 3 | reverse complement strand
GATCCGGCCATGCTGAAGGTGGGTCAAGCCTGCTTCCAGCAGGCTTGACCACGAACATAGGATCTCGACTCTACAGATGCGCGCACCGCAGCGTTGACGTTACGGCGCTGTGCGCGCCTGCAATGCGATACGGTTGCCTTCGCTGTCGCGGATCTCGGCCACGCGCCAATCGCCGGCATCGGCCGGGCCGAAGCGCAGCTCGGCTCCGGCCTGCAGCGCACGGTCGAGGCTGGCATCCAGGTCACCGACGCCGATGTAGATGCGCGCGCCCTGCTCGGAAGGCAGATAGTCCGCGCCGTGCACCAGCGCAATGCTGGCACCGGCGGCCTCATCGGAAAACGGTAGATAGGCCATCCGGCAGTCGTGCAGCACGATGGGTTCGTCCACCGCAACCTGCAGCCATCGCTGGTAGAACGTGATGGCCCGGTCCAGGTCACTGGCCGGGATTTCCACATGCAGGATCGGGTTCACTGACATTCCTTGCCACGTCCACTCAGATGATGCGCAGGGTAATCGCCTTCAGCACTGCACGGGTGCGATCGCGGGTGCCCAGCTTGTCGAGTATGGCGGACACGTAGTTCTTCACCGTGCCCTCGGCCAGGAACAGGCTGCGCGCGATCTCCTTGTTGCTGTAGCCCCCGGCCAGCAGGCGCAGGATTGCCACTTCACGTTCGCCGAAGGTATCGGTGGGCGGCGCTTCATCGTGGAAGCGGTAACGCGCGCGCACCGGATCGGTACTGACCGGCAGCAGCAGGGTCTCGCCAGCGGCAACGCGTTCGATGGCCTCGCGCAGGTCGGCCGGCGCGGCATCCTTGAGCAGGAAGCCCTGTGCGCCGGCCTCGCTGGCGCGCAGCAGCAGATCACTTTCATCGAAGGTGGTCAGCAGCAGCCACGGCGTGGCATCGCCGCGCGCGCGCAGCTGGCGCAGTGCCTCGATCCCATCCAGCCCTGGCATGCGGATGTCACTGAGCACCACGTCCACGCGCTGCGTATCCAGCGCATCCAGCAGGGCCTGGCCATCCTCGGCCTCCAGCACCACGTCCACCCCCAGGCCCTGCAGCAGCGCACGCAGGCCTGCACGCACCAATGCCTGGTCGTCGGCCAGCGCTACGCGGATTGCGGCCGGGCTCATGCCGGCAACCGCGCGGTCAGATGCATGCCGCCCTGCGCGGTTCGGGCCAACTCCAGCCGCCCCTGTACGGCCGCCAGGCGCTCGCGCATGCCGGCGATGCCATTGCCCTCGCGGATGCGTTCGGCGCGCTGGCCATCATCGCGGATATCGATACGCAACTGGGATTCCTCTTCACTGATCGTCAACCACACGGTGTCTGCATTGCCGTGCCGGGCGGCATTGGTCAGGGCCTCCTGTACCAGCCGCAGCACGGTCTCGGCCATCAACGGGTCAGCCACGCGCACCCCGTCGCCGATCTGCAGCTGCAGCTTCGGTCGTGGGAAGGGTGCGGCCAGCGCATGCAGCGCGGTGGCCAGATCGAGGCCGCGATCATCGCGCATCGACTGCACCACCTGGCGGATGTCGGCCAGCAACTCGCCGGACAACTGTTCGGCCAGCACCAGCCCTTCGCGGCCGGCCAGCGCAGGGTCTGCGGCCAGGGCGCGCAGGTTGAGCCGCATCGCGGTGAGCTTGTGCCCGGCCACATCGTGCAGCTCGCGCGCCAGGCGCAGGCGCTCGGCATCGCGTGCGCTGTCGGCCAGCAGCGCGCGGGTGGCCAGCAGGTCGGCGTTGACCCGGGCCAGGTCGTCGCGGGCCAGCGCCGTGCTGCGGGCATAGTGCGCGGTCAGCGCGGCGAAGGCCTGGAAACCGCCATACAGCAACACCACCAGCAGCGGCTGGCTGAAGCCGCTGTGGCGGAGCACGGCATACACCGCCAGGTTGGCCAGCAGCGCAACGCCCAGCACGAAGCGCGGCGGCCAGTGTTCGGCCAGCTGTGCAACCAGCACCACCAGCAGCACCGGGGCGGTACCGGTACGCGGCTGCAGCGCAACCAGCACAACCGCCAGCAGCGCCTGCAACACCGCAGCAGCGGCGCGCACGCGGGATGGCATCGACGCCCAGCCGTGCACCACGAACAGCAGCAGGAACACAGCAAGCAACAGCAGGCTCAGCCCGGCGCCACTGCGCTGCACTGCGAACGACAGGCCGACCACCAGCACGGTGATCAGGCCGGCAAGGCTGAGCGGACGCAACAGATGGCGGAACAGGCTGGGCATGGCCAGATGCTGACGGCCGCGCACGCCGGCGGCAATGGGTCCGGCGCAGAAAGTGACTTCTGGCACGTCGAATCGATGACCACTGGCCCTGAACCCGGTGCAGCGCCCCACGCAGACTGGCTCCACACCGCCACACACACTTCCGGAGCCACTGCCATGATCCGCACCGCCCTGCTCAGCACCGCACTGACTGCCCTGGCCCTGGCCGGCAGTGCCCACGCCGCCGACCTGGCCGTGACCGTGCACGACGTCCGCGCGCAGACCGGCACCCTGCGCGTTGCGTTGGTCGGCAACGCCGCCGCCTGGGACGGCAAGGCCAAGCCCGTGCAGGCCCAGCAGGCGGCGCCCAGCGGCGACAGCGCCCACTTCACGTTCAAGGGCGTGCCGGCCGGCAGCTATGCCGTGCTGCTCACCCACGACGAGAACGACAACGGCAAGCTCGACACCAACCTGGTCGGGATGCCGGTGGAAGGCTACGGCTTCAGCAACAACCCGCAGGTGATGCGCAAGCCGACCTTCGACGAGGCGCGCGTCGACGTGCCGGCCGCCGGCACCGCCATCGACATCACCCTGCGCTGATTCCGCATCCATACCCGAGGCCACCATGGACCGTCGCCGCTTCCTTCGTACCCTGCTCAGCAGCAGTGCCTGTCTGGCCCTGGGCGCCACCGCGCTGCGCAGCGCTCCCGCCTTCGCCGGCGACCCGGCGCGGTTCGCGCAGGGCATGCAGGAACACCCGTGGCTGCTTGGCTGGCGCAGCGTCGGCAGCGAAAGCCTCGGCCCGACCACCGTGCAGTTGCAGGGAAAGCTGCCGTCAGGCCTGGCCGGTACGCTGTACCGCAACGGCCCGGCGTGGACCGAGCGCGATGGCTTCCGCTATGACCACTGGTTCGACGGCGACGGCATGGTGCATGGCTGGCGCTTCAATGGTGATGGCAGCCTGACCCATCACGGGCGCATGGTCGCCACGCCGAAATTCACCCGTGAACAGAAGGCCGGCCGCTTCCAGTATCCGGCTGCCGGCACCAGCGTTCCCGGTGCGCTGGCAGTTCGAAACAACGACGATGCCAACGTGGCCAATACCTCGGTAACCATGATCAATGGCCGCCTGTTCGCGCTGTGCGAGTCCGGCTCGGCATTCGAAGTAGACCCCGATTCCCTGCAGACGCTGGGTCCGGTGACCTGGCGTCCGGACCTCGCCGCACTGCCGTTCTCGGCGCACCCGCTGCGCGACCGCGACGGCAGCGTCTGGAACTTCGGCTCGATCAGCCTGATGGGTGGCCATGGCCTGCTGGTCTGGCACATCGGTGCGAACGGCCAGCTGCGCAGCGCCAATGTGATCGAAACACCCGAGCATGGCTACCTGCATGCCTTCGCGATGACCGACCAGCACCTGGTGTTCGTGATGATGCCGTTCGATTTCACCGGCGCAGGCGGCAGCTTCTTCGAGCGCATGCAGTTCGCACCGCAGCGTCCCGTACGCATCGCGGTGGTCGCCAAGGATGCGCCGGACAAGGCGCAGTGGTTCGAAGCCCCGTTCGCGGCGATCTACCACTTCGGCGATGCGTTCACCCGCAATGGCGGCATCGTGCTGCGTGCAGTGCGCCACGACGACATCAATGAGGCGCGCTCGCCGATGAAGGAAGCGATGGCCGGTGATGGCGCACACGCTGCCAACAGTGGCGCCAGCCTGGTCGAGCTGCATCTGGACCTGCGTCGTGGCCAGGCCCGCTGGCAGCCGCTGGGCATCAGCGCAGTGGAGTTCCCGTTGTTCGACCCGCGCTCGGCGAACACACGTGGCGCACGGCTGTATGCGCCGACCATCGACGGCACGGCCAATGCGCCGTACTTCAACGCCGTGGCCGCGTTCGACATCGAGCACGGGCGCCGCCAGCTGTGGAACTATGGCCCGGACATCATGGCCGAAGAGCATGTGTTCGTACCGCGCCCGGGCAGCCGCAACGCCGATGATGGCTGGCTGATCGGCACCCTGCTTGACCCGGTGAACAAGCGCAGCGGCCTGGCGGTGCTCGATGCCCGCCACCTGGACGACGGTCCGCTGGCACAGGCCTGGCTGCCCTATGCGGTACCACTGGGCTTCCACGGCACCTTCGCCGCGCGCGGCTGATTCCACGCCACGCGGACACCGTTATTGGCATGCTGGGTCTCCCCTGCCCCGTGGAGTCCCGCATGTCCCTGGCCGACCACCGAAGTACGCTGGCACCACACGGTTTCCTGCGCGCGGCGATCAACCTGGGCAACCCGGTGCTGGCCCAGGGCGATGCGCGCTCACCGCGCGGCCCCTCACTGGAACTGGCTACCGCATTGGCGCAACGGATGGGGGTGCAGGCTCGCTTCACCTGCCACGATGCCGCAGCCTCGGTGGTCGAGGCAGCAGGCGAAGACGGCTGGGATCTGGCCTTCCTGGCCATCGATCCGGCACGCGCCGACCGCATTGCCTTCAGTGCTCCGTATGTGGAGATCGAAGGCACCTATCTGGTGCGCGAGGACAGCCCTGCGCAGCAGGTGGCCGACCTGGATCGCGAGGGGCTGCGCATCGCGGTGGGGCGTGGCGCGGCCTATGACCTGTTCCTCAGTCGCGAACTGCGCCACGCCACGATCGAGCGGGCGGAGACCTCGGCGGCGGCCATCACCCTGTTCGATCAGCAGCGCCTGGATGCCGCCGCCGGTGTACGCCAGCCGCTGGAAGCATGGGCGCAGGTGCATCCCGGCCACCGTGTGCTGGCCGGCCGTTTCACCGCGATCCAGCAGGCAGTGGCGGCGCCGGCCTCACGCCCGGCCGATGCATTGCGGGCGTTGTTCGAGGAAGTGGAGGCGATCAAGGCAGGCCCGTTGCTTGAGGCAGCGTTCGCGCGTGCCGGGCAGGCGGTCACGCTGGTTCGGTGACTGTAGAGCACCAGCAGTCGAGCATGGCTCGACGCTACAGATCCAGATGCAATGGTCGAGCATGGCTCGACGCTATAGATGTGCGTCTGCCATGTGCCGCACGTGCTCGGCGGCCTGCGCGTGCAGCCAGTCGCGGAACGCAAGGAAACCGCGATGGCTGGCCGAGCGCTGCGGGTACACCAGCCAATGCGGCCAGTCGGTTTTCAGGCGCTGGCTGGACAGTGCAACCAGCTGGCCCGAATCCAGCAGCAGCCGCGCCCGCGTCACCCGCCCGAGCGCTACGCCCACGCCATCCAGAGCGGCGCGATGGTGCGCCTCCGAATCATCCAGCACCGCCACGAAACGCGACGGTGGGCTCTGCCCGCTCAACGCGAACCAGGCGCCCCACGCGCCATCCGGATCACCGAGCAGCGGCCACCGGGTCAACGGCACACGGTCAATGCCGCCCATGCGTTCGATCAGCGCCGGGCTCGCCATCGGCACCAGCCACTCGTCGAACAGCGGTTCCACCACCAGGCCCGGCCATTGCCCGCTGCCCAGACGCAGCGCGGCGTCGAACTGGCGCTGCCGCTCGAAATCAATCAGGCGTTCACTCGACTGCAGGTTGATCTCGATCTGTGGATGCTCGGCCACGAAGTGACCCAGGCGCGGCACCAGCCAGGCCGACGCCATCGACGGCACCGCGCTGATCGTCAGCACGTGCTCGGCACGTGCGGCATAGGGCTGGAAGGCTTCGTTGATCGCATCCAGATGCGGTCCGACCTGGTCGAGCAGGCGCTGCCCCTCAAGGGTGAGGGTGACACCACGCGGCTGGCGGATCAGCAGCGGCTGCCCGAGCCGTTCTTCCAGCTGCCGCATCTGATGGCTGAGCGCACTGACGGTCACATTCATCGACGCAGCGGCACGCGACAGGTTGCCGAGCCGGGCAGCAGCCACGAAGCCCTGCAGGGCATGGAGCGGAGGGCGGGACATCAGGCTTGAATTCCTCTCAAGGCATGCTTGCGGAAATGTCGCTTTTTGCCCGTCCATGCTGCCCGTATCGTGCAATCCACTCAAGTGGAGGCACGCTCATGAACATCTTCAGCGGCTTGTTGTTCCTGCACGGCCACGTGGCCAGTGTCGAGCTGGCACGCCAGCTGGCCAGCCCGTCGCCGACGCCGCCGCCCAGCACCGCCCCCGGTAGTGCCGGCCGCTGGCCGGCAACCTCGCCGACCGGGAAACCTGCAGCTGCCAGCCAGCGGCCGGCACACCCCTAACGCTGCAGCGCTTCCTGCACCGCCGCAGCCACGTCGGTGTTGTCGATGTAACTGCCGTCGTTCCAGCGCACGTGCTGACGGTAGCCGGCATCAACGCCCCGCACGCGCTGGCCCAGCAGCTCCGCGCCCGCGCCCTTGGCCCACAACGGCACCAGCGCATTGGAATGGTTGCCGGTGGGACGGAAGCTGATCCCGGGCATGCGCCCACGGCCGTTGTTGCGCACCGGCTCGAAGGCGACGTTCTGTGCATCCGGGCCCATCGGCATGCTGTTGTCGTGGTCGGTGGTGACGATCAGCAGGTTGCGCTCCCAGCCACCGTTGCGTTCGATCCACTCGATCACTGCTGTCACCGCGTCGTTGAACTCCACGGTTTCCTCGATCAGCCGGCCGTACTGCGGCTGGTCGCTGCACTGGCCGTAGTGCCATTCAGTGCCGCAGGCACTGGTATGGGCGGCCCAGTCGGTGGCGCCACCTTCCACCATCAGGAACAGGCCGTTGGACGAACGCTGCTGCAGGAATTGCAGCGCGCCACGGGTCATGGTCGCAAGATCCGGCACGCTGTCGATCTTCCTCACACCGGAAGGCGTGGCCGCATCCTTGCCCAGCACCTGCAGCTGGCGCGCCTGCTGCAGCGTGTTGGCCACGCGCGGCACGCCGATCAGCGGCCGGTCGGCCGGCAACCGTCCCTGCGCCAGCGCGGCGAACGCTTCCTTGCTGCGGATCAGGCGCCACGGCCCCGACGGATTGCCGCCGATGGTGCTGCCCGCTTCCAGCTGCTGCCAATCCTGCTGCGACACCCATTCCCACGGGTTCGCACAGCCCTCGGCCTTGGCCGTGCCGGCACTCTCGTCACAGGCGCGACCATCAACGCTGTAGCCAGGGCCTCCGGTGCCCATCACCAGGTCCATATGCCCCTGTGCCAGCATCTGATGGGCGATGGCGTGATAGTTGTTGCGCGATTCGTTCTGCGCCGCGAACGCGGCCGGCGTGGCATGCGCGAACGGTACCGAAGTCACCACACCGGTCGCCATGCCCAGCCGCTTGGCGCGCAGCGTGTTGAACTCGATCGGCTGGCCATCGTTGTTGAAGTTGATGGCGTTGTTATAGGTCTTGATGCCCGAGGACAACGCGGTACCCGCCGCCGCACTGTCGGTAGCCACCGCAGCCAGGTACTGGTAGCCCGCAAACGGCAGGTCCTGCGCAGGAACCGGTGTGTCATCCCAGGCCTTGCCCGCGTCGTAACCCAGGGTCTGTGCGTTGTCGCGGGTCGGCTGGCTGCTGGCATTCAACGGGAAGGTGGTTACCGCCAGGCGCTGCGGAAAATCCGCATACGGGGCCCCTTCGCGGCCGCCGTATTGCCAGTAGGCGGCGGCGTCCCAGGTGCCCCAACCGGCGCCGTCGTTGATCATCACGATCACGTTGTGCGGGCGCGCTGGGCCGGAAGCAACAGCCTCGGCGCGCAGATTGGGCTGGCAGCCGCCAAGTGCGGCCAGCGCGAGCAGCAACGAAGAATGAAGCCAGCGGCGTGGAATGCGTGCAGTCATCGGGTGTCCCGTCGGGCCATCGGCGGCCCACAATTACGATACGTTATA
The DNA here is from genome assembly GCF_054473855.1 of Stenotrophomonas genospecies 3. NCBI lineage: Bacteria > Pseudomonadati > Pseudomonadota > Gammaproteobacteria > Lysobacterales > Lysobacteraceae > Stenotrophomonas > Stenotrophomonas genospecies 3. The sequence goes on along the minus strand of NZ_JBTMUR010000013.1, from coordinate 141,745 downwards.
TCGTTGCAATATTGCAGCTTCGTGCAGCCGCTGCACACTATCCTGCAGGCCCCCACTGCCATCCTCGTTTCCATGCCGTCTCCTGCTCCCGCGCGTGCACCGCTGTCCTCCATCACCCTCGATGCGGCAACGTTCGCGGTGATTCACCAGCACAACGCGGACATCGCCAGGCAACCGGCCTCGCTGACCAAGCTGATGACCGCCTATGCCGCGTACGAATGCGTCGAAGAGAACGGAGGCGCGTGGGACGAAGCGGTCACCATCGCCGCCGGGGATGTGCACGCGGTGGCCGATGATGAAACGCGCATGGGCCTGGTGCCCGGTGAAACAGTCACCCTCGCGCGCCTGCTGGAAGGACTGATGATCGTCTCCGGCAATGACGCGGCGCTGGCCATCGCGCGCCATCTGGACGGATCACAGCCTGCGTTCCTGGAGCGCATGAACCGGCACGCACGCCAGCTCGGCCTGCGCAGCAGCTGGTTCGCCAGCGTGTCCGGCATCACCACCCCGCACCATGCGTCCAGCGCGCGCGACATGGCGGTGCTGGCCGCCTGCCTGTTGAACGATCATCCGCAGATCCTGGCGATCACCGCGCAGCGCGTGTTCGCGCACGGCAGCTTCAGCCGCAGCAACCAGAACGCCCTGCTTGGCGATGACGGCGTGGATGGCTTGAAGACCGGCTACACCCAGGCCGCAGGCTTCTGCCTGGCCGCCACCGCCTGCCGGGCAGTGCCCGGGCGGGATCAGCCGGTGCGCCTGATCACCGTGGTGCTGGGTTCTGAAAGCCGCGACGCACGCGATGCCCTTGTGCGCGAGCGGCTGGCCGCCGGGTTCGCGGCGCTGGCCGACAGCACCGCCGACGCCTGAGCGGCTCAGCGCCGCTTGACCGTTGCCACGATCAGCCGCTGCAGCTCGGCTTCGGCTGCGGCCTTGTCCAGCGCGCCTGCTGCCACGGCTTCGGACAGGGCTTCGGCCGCACCGAGAATCGCCCAGCGCCCGGCCAGTGGCACCGTGCCGTCGGCAGCAAACGGGCCCAGCCAGGTATCGCAGTTGTCGATGAAATCCTGCTGGTAGCGCCGCCGCACCTCGTGCAGTTCCGGCGCGCCCACCAGCGCGGCGAGGATGCCCTGCACTTCACTGCCCTGGCTGAGGATGCAGTCGATGTAGCCGGAGGCGATGGCCGCCGCACGATCGGCCAACTGCGCCCGTGCGCGGCCGATGCGCTCGTTGAAGACCACCGTCTGGCGACCGTCGTAGTCATCGTAGAGCGCGGCCAGCAGGCCGTTGCGGGTCACGAAGTGATCGTAGGCCACCGGCTTGGTCACGCCCGCGGCCTCGGCCAGCCGACCCAGGGTCAACGCGTCGGTGCCTTCTTCGCCAACCAGCGCCCAGGCCACGTCCAGCAACTGGCGGGCGCGTTGCTCGCGGGTCAATCGGCGGCGCGTGGGAGCGGCGTTGGCAGGCATCGGCGGAACACGGCGATCAGTGCATCGGAGTTCCGATTTTACGGCCGATCGCCAGCGCGGTCTGCAGATGCGTTTCGGCCGCACCGGTATCGGCATCCAGCAGCAGGTCTGACGTCAGCACGCGCGCGCCGCAGTAGTCGAAGATGCCCATGTCGATCTGCGTCTTCATCGCCGCGCCGTAACCGCGCCGTTCGATCATGTCCGCGCCGGCTCCACCGATGCCGACCAGGTGCACGCGCAACCGCTGCAGCTTCTTCTGCACCTTGCCGTCTGCACCGTCCTGGTAGGCCCAGCCCTGGGTGAACACGCGATCGATCCAGCCCTTCAGCAGCGCAGGGAACGACCACCAGTACAGCGGGTAGACCAGTACCAGCGTGTCGGCAGCATCCAGCCGCGCCTGCTCGGCGGCGACGTCGGCTGGAGGTGCGCCGGTGCCACGGAACAGCGCCTGGTCGTGCGTGTTGAAGCGCGGATCGAAGCCTTCGGCCATCAGATCGGCATGGGTCACGGTATTGGCGGCATCCGTTGCGGTGATGGCTTCGCCGATGCGCCTGGCGATGGCATGGGTCAACGCGGCGGATTCAGGATGGGCGGTAACGATGAGGGTGTGCATGGGGGATGTCCGGAATTCACTACCTACCAATAGTAGTTAATGACGCCCGGGACACCAGCGCCATGCGTGGGACGCTGTTTCCGCATCCGCCGTATAGTGCGGCGGTTCCCGCTGAGATACCCGACGATGCACCGATACCTGCTCGCCCTTCTGCTGGCCCTGCCGATGGCAATGGCCGTTGCGCCAGCGCTGGCCGGTGAGCTCAGTCCGGAAGACTCAGCCGCATTGCGTCAGGACGTGCAGGCGATGATGGGCGCATTCGCCCGCGGCGATGCCGAGTTGATCATCGCCCGAACCCATCCCAGCCTGAAGCGCCTGGCCGGGGGCGATGAGGCCTATGCGCGTATGACTCGCGACACCCTGAAAGAGCTGCGCAAGGCCGGGGTCACCATCATCAGCGACGAGGCCGGCGTGCCGGGCCACACCTATGCAGCCGGTGATGAGGAAGTCTGCTTCGTGCCACGCCAGTCGCTGCTGCGCGTGCGCGAGGCGCCGATGCGCAGCACCTCGTTCATGCTCGCCGTGCGCCGCGTCGGCACAGCCCAATGGAGTTTCATTGACGGTGCTGCGTTGCTGGACAATCCCGCGCTGCTGCGGCAACTGCTGCCAGCGTTGGAGCCTGGGGTGACGCTGCCCAAGGGTGGGATGGAAGCGCTGTAATCGCAGGCGCATCCATCCACGCATGGCGTGGATCTACTATCCCTGCTGGTCTGGGACTGCACCGGGATTTCGCTCAACGGAACAGCGCGTTCAACGCGGCCCCGGAAGCCGCCTGCTGCAGGCCGTCGAAGCGTCCGTCCTGCACGATCGGCTGTGTCGCCAGCATCAGTCCGCCCCATGCAGCACGGGCCAGCGCACCGCCCAGGCTGATCCGGCGTACGCCGAGAGCAGCGATGTCCTGCAGGCGCAGCAGTGTCGGCCCACCGACCAGCAGGTTCACCGGCTTCGACCCTGCGGCGGCAACCACCGCGCTGATCTGCTCGCGCGTGCTGATGCCTGGTGCATACAGCACGTCTGCACCGGCCTCGGCATAGGCGCGCAGGCGCTGCAGGGTGTCCGGCAGATCCGGCACGCCGACGAAGAAGTTCTCGGCACGGCCAACCAGCAGCACGTCGCCGCCCGCGCGGTCGATGGCTGCACGGGCAGCGCGCAGACGCTCCACCGCCTGATCGATCGGACGCAGCGGTGCATCGGCGACGCCGCTGGCATCCTCGATCGACAACGCCGCGATGCCGGTGTCGATCGCCGCGGCCACCGCCTCCTGCACCTTCTGCGGCGTATCACCGAAACCATCGCCGAAATCGGCGTTCAACGGCAGCGGCGTCGCTGCCGCCATCAGGCGCAGATGGTCCAGCGTGGCCTGCAGCGAAACCGCTCCGTCCGGCCGCCCTTCGCTCCAGGCACAGCCGGCACTGGTCGTGGCCAGTGCCTGGAAGCCCTGCCGCTGCAGGTAGCGCGCACTGCCCACGTCCCATGGATTGGGCAGTACGAAGCACCCTGCTGCATGCAGCTGGCGGAAGGCCGCGCGCTTGCGTTGGGTATCGGCATCGGGCGAGGTCATGGCGGGCTCCGGGGCGGCAGACCTGCACCCTAGCCCGCCCTGCAGCCGGGCTCAACGACGACGGCGCAAACCTGCATGAGGTGATGCCACCTGCTTATTGGACGCTGTGGATGCAGGTGCCCGAGCGTGCTTGCCTGCCCACACGATGCCGCCACGGAGCCCTTCATGCACCCGGACCCGCTGACCTTGATCGACGCCGGCGACGATGACGCCCACTGGGCCGACCTGCTTTCTCCCACACGCCGCCGCCTGATCGCATCGGCCGGTCTGGCCGCCGGCGGCCTGGCCAGTGCGTCGACCGCCGCCGCAGCCCCGCGCGGCGAAAGCACGGTGAACACCACCGAACCCGGGCGCCCAGGCTTCCGTGCCATCGTCCCGCCGCCGGTGAAGGGCAGCAGCCCCTGGGGCCAAGTCACCGCCAGCGAACCGACCCCGCGCCCGGCCAGCGTGCGTCCCGGGGAGGCCACCCTGCCCGCGACCCCACGTGCCTACACCGACATCAAGAGCTATCACGCGCATATCTACTTCGACGAGGACAGCTTCGAGAAAGCTGCACTGCTGCGGCGCTGGGCGGCCGAGCGCTTCCCGGTGGAGCTGGGCAACTGGAACCTGGAACCACGCGGACCGCACGTCACCCCGTCGTTCTATTTCGGCTTCACCAACGACCTGCTGCCGGTGCTGGTGCCCTGGCTGCAGCTCAACAGCCTGGGCCTGACCATCCTGATCCACCCCAATACCGGTGATGGCCGCGCCGACCATCTGTATTACGCGTTGTGGGTGAACCGCGCGCAGCCGGTGAACGCCTACAACTGGCCGGCACCGAAGCCGGGGGAACGGGAGCCCTTGGAGGAGGTGTTCCCGAACGTGGTGCCGACGGTGCCGCTGGAGACGTGAGCGGGTGCGTGGCGGGGGCGGTGGGTGGCGTGCAGCGCACCCTGGGCTGCCCCTCGGTGGGTGCGTAGCCTGCTGCGCACCGAACTTCCGTCATCCACGCATGGCGTGGATCTACCGCATCACAGCCCGTTGCGGCATCGGTCATCGCCCGGCCTGCCGCCATCGTCGGCCTACGTGCACGCATCCCCCAGCTGCACGGCGTTCAGCGCGCCTTGATCCAGCGCCCGCCATACGGCCGCAAGCCCTCCGGGGAATTTCAAACAATCGATTGAAACGCTGCAAACTTCGCCGAACTGGACAGCATCCGCCGGTTCCGCCAGACTGCCGCCCTTTCCCGTCTTCCGGATCCCATGGCGAAGCTGCTGGTCCTGCACGGCCCCAACCTCAACCTGCTCGGCACCCGCGAGCCGGAGGTCTACGGCCACACCACGCTGGCCGACATCGACCAGGCGCTGGCCGTCCAGGCCTCGGCTGCCGGGCACGCGGTGGAGAGCCTGCAGTCCAATGCCGAGCACGTGCTGGTGGACCGCGTGCAGGCCGCACGCGACGACGGAACCGCTTTCATCCTGATCAACCCCGCCGCCTTCACCCACACCTCGGTCGCCCTGCGCGATGCGCTGGCGGCGGTGGCGGTGCCGTTCATCGAGATCCACCTGTCCAACCCGCATACCCGCGAACCGTTCCGCCAGCACAGCTACTTCAGTGACAAGGCCGTGGGCGTGGTCTGCGGTTTCGGCGCCGACAGCTACCGCTACGCGATGGACGCGGCGCTGCTGCGCGTGCAGGCGGCCCGCGCGTGAAGATGCTCCCAAGAGTGCTTGCCTGCATCGTGCTGTGGGCCGGCGTGTGCGGCGCCAGCATCGCCGCCGAGCGCGCGGCCGCTGGCATTGACTGCGCGCAGGCGACCGGCGGCTACGAGCGCGACATGTGCGATTCCGATCGCCTGGATGACGCCGACAGCGCATTGAACGCCGTTTACGTCCAGGCGCGCGGCGAACTGAAGGCGCAGGCCGCCGATGGCAGCTGCCGCCGCTGCGCAGCGGCCGAACAGCAGCTGGTGAAGGCCCAGCGCATCTGGATAACCCTGCGCGATGCAGACTGCGAGGCAGTCTACGCCTTCAATGCAGACGGCACCTCGCGCAACCCTGCGAAGATGCAGTGCCTGATCACCCAGACGCGCGACCGTACGCGGCAGCTGCGCGAGTTCTACGAACTGCTTTGACCCGAGCGCGATGCGCTTCCCACCACACTGACATCAAGAGCAAAGAGGCCACCATGGATCTCCGCAAAATCAAGAAGCTGATCGACCTGCTGGAAGAGTCGAACCTGGCTGAAATCGAAATCAAGGAAGGCGAAGAGTCGGTGCGCCTGTCGCGCGCCCCGGTGGCCGGCTATGCCGCCCCGGTCGCCGCCCCGGTGTACGCCGCTCCGGCCGCTCCGGCGCCGCAGGCGATGCCGATGCAGTCGCCGACCGAAGCCTCCACCGGTGGCACCGCCAAGCCGGGCCCGGCGCTGCCGGAAGGCCACGTGCTGCGCTCGCCGATGGTCGGCACCTTCTACGCGTCGTCCGCCCCGGACAAGCCGGCGTTCGTCAGCGTTGGCCAGCAGGTCAAGGAAGGCGAGACCCTGGCCATCATCGAAGCGATGAAGATGTTCAACCCGATCGAAGCCGACAAGTCCGGCACCATCGTCGCCATCCTCGGCGAGAACGGCCAGCCGGTCGAATTCGACCAGCCGCTGTTCGTGATCGGCTGAGGGGCACGCCATGCTCGACAAAGTCGTCATCGCCAACCGAGGGGAAATCGCGCTGCGCATCCTGCGCGCGTGCCACACCCTCGGCATCCGCACGGTGGCCGTGCATTCCACGGTCGACCGCAACCTCAAGCACGTGGCCATGGCCGACGAGTCGGTCTGCATCGGTCCGGCGCCGTCGCCGCAGAGCTACCTCAACATCCCGGCACTGATCGCCGCGGCGGAAGTCACCGACGCCCAGGCCATCCACCCGGGCTACGGCTTCCTGTCGGAGAACGCCGACTTCGCCGAGCGCGTGGAAGAGTCCGGTTTCATCTTCATCGGCCCCAAGGCCGACACCATCCGCATGATGGGTGACAAGGTCGAAGCCATCCGCGCGATGAAGTCCGCCGGCGTGCCGTGCGTGCCCGGCTCGGGCGGCCCGCTGGGCGAAGACATCGTCGCCAACACCAAGATCGCCCGTGAGATCGGCTACCCGGTCATCATCAAGGCGGCCGGTGGTGGCGGTGGCCGCGGCATGCGCGTAGTGCACGCCGAAGCCTCGCTGAAGACCTCGATCGAAACCACCAAGAGCGAGGCCAAGGCCGCGTTCGGCAATGGCGAGGTCTACATGGAGAAGTTCCTGGAGAACCCGCGCCACGTGGAAATCCAGGTACTGGCCGACGGCCAGGGCAACGCCATCCACCTGGGCGAGCGTGACTGCTCGATGCAGCGCCGCCACCAGAAGGTGGTGGAAGAAGCGCCGGCACCGGGCATCACTGCCGAGCAGCGCGAGCAGATCGGCAAGGTCTGCACCGAAGCCTGCGTACGCATCGGCTACCGTGGTGCCGGCACGTTCGAGTTCCTGTACGAGGACGGCCGCTTCTACTTCATCGAAATGAACACCCGCATCCAGGTGGAACATCCGGTCACCGAAATGGTCACCGGCATCGACCTGGTGGCCGAGCAGCTGAAGATCGCCGCCGGCCAGAAGCTGTCGATCAAGCAGAGCGACGTGGTGCTGACCGGCCATGCCATCGAATGCCGCATCAACGCCGAAGATGCGGAGACCTTCGTGCCGAGCCCGGGCACCATCACCGGCTTCCATCCGCCGGGCGGCCCCGGCGTGCGCGTGGACACCCACATCTACAGTGGCTACCGCGTGCCGTCGAACTACGACTCGATGATCGGCAAGCTGATCGTGCACGGCCCGGACCGCGAAACCGCCATTGCCCGCATGCGCGTGGCACTGAGCGAAATGGTGGTCGATGGCATCAAGACCAACGTCGCCCTGCAGCAGCGGATCATGCGCGACAAGGGCTTCCAGGCCGGTGGCCAGAACATCCACTACCTGGAAAAGCGCCTGGCCGAACGCAAGAACAAGCCGATCGCGCTGACCTGATCGGCGCCACGTGCTGGACATGAAAAGGGCGGGGATATCCCCGCCCTTTTCTGTTGCTGCAGCGCCGAGCCCATGCTCGGCTTGCCGGAAAGCTCAGCCGAGCGTGGGCTCGGCGCTACAGCAGGCGCATCAGCGCTTGTCGGCAGCTTCGGCCGGAATCTGCGAGTTCGCCAGCGGACGCACGCCATTGGGCGACGTCGGGTCGACGATCACCATGGTCTCGGTCGAACCATCCGGCCACACCACCTGGAAGGTGCTGCCCGCCGGCAGCGACGCGAACGGCATGCCGCTCTGCGCGCGATAGACCGCGGCCACCTGGCTGGCACCGGCACGGCGCACGTCTTCCTGCGCCTTCACCGTGGTCAGTTCCACCTTCGACAGATGCCGGTAGCGATCTTCATAGGTATCGATCATCAACAGGCCAACCGCGCCGGCCGAGTAGGCCACGAACAGGGCCACCCAGAACCAGAACTTGGCCCCGTGCAGGAATCGGCGGTAGTTCATTGCTCGTTCCTCTTTCCAACCAATCGCTTGATCCATTCCTTCATCTTCCCAGCGCCCTGCCGCGATACCGCAGCGTCATACACGAAATCCCGGAAATCCTGCGTACCATCCTGCGAACAGATCCCTCCGTTCGCACAAAAACTGTTGACCAGCACACTGTCTGCCCCACACGGTAGACCGAGTTCGCAGGCCGCAAGCCGCCATGCGAGTTCACTGAGCTGCTCGCCCGCCACCAGGCCGTTGAGCGCGCGGTCACCCGAGGCGCGCACGCCCATGCCCGGTGCGATCGCCATGAAGGCCTCCGGGTCGCGCGAGGTGCGCACCCGTTCAACCAGGTCACGGCGGTACTCGGGGCTGTCCTGCAGCGGTTCGCCCTCGGCGAACAACGCAGCCTCAGCAGCCAGATTGCCTTGTGCGGCCGCCTTGCGACGTTCGGACAGCACCAAGGCCGTGCCCAGCTTGTCGCCCGGCACGAAACCACCACAACGCTGCGCGACGCGTTCGCGCGCCTGCACCATCGCCGGTGCGGCGGTCAGGCCCAGCCCGGCCAGCACGTTGTTGTCCAAGCGGTAGCCACCCGGATCGACCGCGTACTGCGCGCAGTAGTCATAGACACGGCTGAGCATCCAGCGCGCCTCGTGGTTGCCTTCGTCCGCCTGGGCACGCAACCGCTGAGCATAGGCATACAGGTCGGTGGCGTCTTCGATATCGGCGCGGAGATCCAGGGGCAGCCCGGACGGCAATGCGTTGCCACGCTCGAAGGGTGCCAGGCGGCGCGCGAGCGCCTCCGGCATCACCGGCAGCGGCGCCGCACTGTCAGCGGCCGCGACCGCACCTGCCAGATCCGCCGACGCTACCGAAGACGTCGCCACATGGCCGCTGGCCCGATAGCCGGCCACGCCCAGCACGGCCACAGCCGGCAGTACGAGCAACCAGGTTTTCAGGGTCGGAGCGAAGGCCATCGGCGGCGGTAGGCGATGCGGCGCATAGGAAAGCACGAAGTTTAGCAAGGCCCGACGGGCCTGTCTGAACGGGCTTCGTTCATCTCGGAGCGGCATCTCAGGCAATACGGAGACGCCCCGATGGTCTAGCATGGCCCCCTTTCCCGCGATTGCCCCCACCACCATGCCGTTCCTGGAACTGACCCTGCGCTGCACCGAAGCCACCCAACCCCGCTATGAAAATGCGCTGGAGGACGTTGGTGCACTGGCCGTGACCCTGCTCGATGCCGAGGCCGATACCAGCAACGAACAGGCCATTCTCGAACCGGGCGTGGGCGAGACCCCGCTGTGGGACACGCTGGTGCTGAGCGCGCTGTTCCCCGCCGACAGCAACGCGCTGTTGCTGCTGGCCGCACTGGAATCCTTCGATCCGGAGCTGGACTGGAGCAGCGGCAGCTTCCGCGCGGTCGAGGATGAAGACTGGGAACGTGCCTGGCTCGACCAGTTCCAGCCGATGGACTTCGGCAGCCGTACCTGGATCGTGCCGTGGAACCATGAACTGCCCGATGCCGCACAGGCCGCCGATGCCGCCGTGGTGCGGTTGGACCCGGGCCTGGCGTTCGGTTCGGGCACCCACCCGACCACCGCACTGTGCCTGCGCTGGCTGGACCAGTTGGCGGTCGATGGCCTGCTGCAGGGCCAGCGCGTGCTCGACTTCGGTTGCGGCTCGGGAATCCTCGCACTGGCCGCGCTGAAGCTGGGCGCCGCCGAAGCCATCGGCGTGGACAACGATCCGCAGGCCCTGGTCGCCACCGCCGACAATGCCGAGCGCAACGGCGAGCAGGCCCGCATGCATGTGTACCTGCCGCAGGACGAACTGGTCGCGACCTATCCGATCGTGGTCGCCAACATCCTCGCCTCGGCGCTGGATGCGCTGGCCGAACTGCTGGCTGCGCGCGTTGCTGCCGGTGGCCGCATCGCCCTGTCCGGCATCCTGCATGGCCAGGAAGGCGAACTGCTGCAGCGCTACGCAGCATGGTTCGACGATCTGCAGGCCACCCAGGATGGCGACTGGATGCGCATCACCGGCGTGCGCCGCGCCTGATCGTGGTTGAATGACCGCTGGATCCGAGCCCGCGCCCTGAGCATGTCCGAGCCGAACCCACCGCGCCGTCCCCTGGCCACCTTCCTGCGCACGACGCCGGAGGGTGAGCCTGCGCCTGCGACCGATGCGCGCATGCAGGACGAAGCCCGGCACGCAACGCCTGTGGAGCAGATGCAGGCCGAGCCCATCGACCTGGCACGCCCACCGGCGACAGAGATGCGACACGACGATGACGTTGTCATCGTTGATGAAGCAGCGGCCATCGAACCGGCGCCGGTCGCGGTGCAGGCAACGGCGGTCGCCAGTGATGCCCCCAGCTTCCTCGGCAGCGCGCGCACGCGCACGCTGCCAACACCCCGCTGGCACTGGCTGCTGGTCGCCGGGCTGGCATTGCTGCTGGTACTGCAGAGCGTACTGGCCGACCGCGCGCGGCTGGCCGCCGACGCCGGCAACCGCGCATGGCTGGGCACGCTGTGCGGCGTGCTGCGCTGCAGCCTGCCTGCCTGGCACGAGCCCACTGCGTTCACCATGACCAGCCGCGAGATCCGCCCCCTGCCGGGCCAGGCCGGTGTGCTGCAGGTGCAGGCCAGCATCCGCAATGATGCGCGCTGGGCACAGGCGTGGCCGGACCTGCGGTTGTCATTGTCCGATGCCGATGGCCGGGTGATCGGCAGCGGCGTGTTCACGCCCGCGCAGTACCTGGGCGAGAACCCCGGTGCAGCCCTGCTGGAACCGGGCCAGAGCGCGCGCGTCGCCTTCCGGTTGCAGGAGCCCGCTGCGTCCACCGTCGCATTCACCTTCGACTTCCTCTGACCGGGGAGAGGCGACCAGCCGTGGCAGGCCGGGCACGCTCGCGCTAGACTGGCCGCCACCACCTCGTCCGGCCGCGCGCTCCGCGCGCACGGGCCAACCGAATCGGGAACCCCCTTGAACGCTGTCCTTTCTCGTCCTGACAACAGTCGTGGCGCTCCCCGGCCACCGCTGCGTGAACACGTCGCCCAGTCCGTGCGCCGCTACCTGCGTGACCTTGATGGCTGCGATGCGGACGATGTCTACGAGATCGTGCTGCGCGAGATGGAGATTCCGCTGTTCGTGGAAGTGCTCAACCACTGCGAAGGCAACCAGAGCCGCGCCGCCGCGATGCTGGGCATCCACCGTGCCACCCTGCGCAAGAAGCTGAAGGAATACGGCATCAGCGCGTAAGCGCGCACGAGGGTAGTGCCGGCCGCTGGCCGGCAACCCCATGAACGATGGCAGGATGTTGCAGTTGCCGACCAGCGGCCGGCACTACCGGTAGATCCACGCCATGCGTGGATGAAGGCCCGGCAGAATCAACCGCCCCCGCCCGCCAGTAGATCCACGCCATGCGTGGATGGAAGCCGGCAGAATCAACCGCCGCCGCCCGCCTTCCAGTAGTACCGCACCACATGGAAGAACACCGGCGCGGCGAAGCACACCGAGTCCAGCCGGTCGAGCATGCCGCCATGGCCCTCGATCATGTGGCCCCAGTCCTTGATGCCACGATCGCGCTTGATCGCCGACATCACCAGGCCGCCCCAGAACCCCATCAGGTTGATCAGCAGCGACAGGCCGAACGCCTGCAGCGGCGTGAACGGGGTGATCCACCATAGTGCCGCACCCAGCGCACTGGCACTCAGCACACCGCCCACGAAGCCCTCCACCGTCTTCGACGGCGACAGCTTCGGCGCAATCAGATGCCTGCCCAGCAGCTTGCCCCAGATGTACTGCAGCACGTCCGAAGACTGCACCACGATCACCAGGAAGGCGAACAGCAGCACGTTGCGCGACGGGTCATGGCCGGGCACGTGCAGGTTCAGCAGCAGCGGCACATGCGAGATGCAGAACACGCAGATCATCAACCCCCACTGCACCTTCGCGGTCCGCTCCAGGTAGTGCGTGGTATCACCGCCAATGGTCGACAGGATCGGCAGGAACAGGAACGCATAGACCGGAATCAGCAGCGTGTACATGCCGTACCAGTCGATCCAGACCAGGTAGTACTGCCACGGCAGCACGATGTAGAACGCGGCCAGCAGCGCGTAGTAGTCGCCCGAGCGGGTCGGCGCCAGGGTGATGAACTCGCGCAGTGCGAACAGCGAGATGATCGCGAACAGCACGATCACCCCGGCACGACCGAAGAACAGCGCCAGCCCGACCACGATCGCCATCACCCACCACGCGCGGATGCGCGAGACCAGGTTGGCGATCACCGCGCTGGGCTGCCCACGCTGGCGCCAGCGCAATGTCTCGGCCACCAGCGTGGCCAGCACCAGCACCGCACCCACGCCAGCAAACAGCAGGCCGGTCTGCTGGCCGACACTCTGCGTGGCCAGGTCGCCGGACACTTCGATCAGGAAGCTCATGCCCTGCCCCCGTTCGGCGCCAGGTCCAGCAGCGCCTGCCGGCTGCGGGCCAGGAAGGCCGCCTTGTCCTCGTCGGCCTGCAGCCGCAGCGGCGTACCGAAGGTGGCCGTGCACAGCAGCGGCAGCGGCAGGAACCGGCCCTTGGGCATCACCCGCTTCAGGTTGTCGATCCACACCGGCACGAATTCCAGCTCCGGCCGTTGCCGTGCCAGGTGATAGATGCCGCTCTTGAACGGCAGCAGCGGCTCATCGCCCACGTTGCGGGTACCTTCCGGAAACAGGATCAGCGAGCAGTCTTCGTCCACCGCGTCACGCAGGGCCTGCAGCGGATCCTGCTGGCGATGGCCGGCCTCGCGCTCGACCAGCACGCCGTTGAACACCGCATCGATCAGGTAGCGACGCAGGCCGTCGCGCTGCCAGTATTCGGCCGCGGCAACTGGCCGCACCTGGCGCCGCAACGCTGGCGGCATCGACGACCAGATCAGCACGAAGTCGCCATGGCTGGCGTGGTTGCCGTAGTACACACGGCGCTCGCTGGACGGCGCGCAACCGATCCACAGCGCGCGGGCGCCGGTAACTACATGGATCGCGCCACTGCAGGCGCGCGCAATCAATTCAGCGAACATCGGTCCCTCCGGTTCACGTCTGCGGCCACAACACGGCCAGCACCAGCAGCGCACCCTGCACGCCTGTCAGCAGGTACTGCCGCAGCAGCAGGCGACGCATGCCTGCCCAGCGCAGGTCCCAGCCGCGCAGCGGCGCATCGGACGATACGCGGCGCAAGCCGCTGTCATGCAGCACCTGATCGATACGGCGCGCGGCGGCTTCGCCGTCCAGGCCTTCATTACGCAGCAGCTGCAGCAGACTCGCGTCCAGACCAACCCGCCATGCCTGGTAAGCCTGCGCGAGGCCCGCGGCAACACTGAGCAGCAACAGGCCGGCGGCAATCATCGCCAGGCCAGGTTCGGTGCCGAGCAGCAGCAGCGCCACCAGCAGCAGGCCCAGCGACAGGCCGGCCGGCCAACGGCCCTGCCGCAGCAGCAGCTGCATGGTCACCAGATCGGGAACGGTACTCACGTGCGTGCTCCCGCTGCAGCAGTGATGGCATGCAGATGCGCCGCGCCCAGCACGACGCCCGGACGTGCCGTGCGCACGATCGCCACCGCGGCATCGGTATCGGTGGCACGACCACTGCGCAGCAGCCAGGCCGCCACACTGGCAGCACTGCGCGAATAGCCCAGCGCGCAACACACCAGCAACGGTCCATGCGCACGCAGCCGCTCGATGACCTCGGCCGCCTCGCGCAACTGGTGCGGCGTGGGCACCACCAGGTCCAGCATCGGCACGCTGGCATACGCCGCGCCCGGTGCACGACAGGACAGTTCGGCACAGGCATCGACCACGCCGACCAAGGGTGCCGGCAATGCAGCGCAGGGAACACGCCCCAGCCATACACCGTCCATCACCGGCACCGGCTGCGGCGCACGCCGCGTCCACAGCCGCGAATTGATCCAGGCCGCACCCAGGTACGGCGCCAGCAACCAGCGTGCCGCCATGGTCAGGCGACCATCGGCACGCTTCTGGAACACCGCCGTACCGAGCCCCGCATACGCCAACGCCACCAGCAGCAGCGATACCACCGGCCACAGCAGCCACAACGCCGCGCCACGCAGAAGCACCACCGGCACCAGCAATGCAGCGGCCCCCAGCAGGTACAGCGCTGCCAGGCGCCAACGTCTGGCGTCACGCGCGGTGCGCCAGGCACGCAAGGGTGGCGTGCCCTGCTCCGGCCACAGCCACACGCACAGCCAACCGGCCAGCAGGCCGGTCGGGATATCGATGAAATGATGCTGGAAGGTGGTCAGCACCGAGACGCCGATCAGCAGCGCCCACACATGCAGTACCCAACGCCACACCCCATGCAGGTACTGCGCGAATTTCACCCACAGCACGATCAGCAACACGATGTGCAGTGATGGCGCCTGGTTGAACGGTTTGTCGAAGCCCAGCAGCACATCGAACAACCAACCGAACACACCGCCGATCTCCGGCCGCTCGAAACTGAAGCGCAGTGGCCACAGCAGGAAGCAGGTCACCGCGATCAACTGTGCACTGAACAACCGCAACGCATGCCGGTCCAGCTCCAACCGTTGCCGGCACAGGAAGAAGGAAACCGCATAGAACAGATCGATCGACCAGTACGGCACGATCGTCCACGGTACGAACGGAATCTGCGTTTCCCATCCGAACGCCATCACCGGCAGTTCGGCATGGCGGCCAGCCATCCAGTTGGCGAAGCCATAGCTGGCGAAGAAAAATGGGCCCAGCAGGGCCAGCCACAACAGGGCGCGCCGCCAGGGGCGCCCCTCTGCGGCCAGCGGGGATGCGGCGAGCGTCGCCATCACGCGGTCCGGCGCGCCAGCGACACCGTGAAGATGCCGAAGTCGTCGATACGCTGCGCCACCTTCTCGAACCCGGCCAGGCGCACCAGCTCGTCCATTTCCTGCTGGGTACGGCGGCGCATCACCCACGCGGCGCCGCCACGGTGGCTGGTCAGTGCGCGTGCGATGAACTCCAGCTGCGGGTGCCACGGCTGGCCGGTATAGGCCAGGTAGCCGCCCGCCGGCACCGTCGCAGCAATGCCCTGCAGCGAGCGCAGCACCGCATCGTTGTCGGGGAACAGTTCGTACAGGCCCGATACCACCGCCAGCGTCGGTGCTGGATCGACCTTGGCCAGCTGTGCCGGGTCGAACGCATCACCCTGCTCGAAGCGCGCGATGTCGGCCGCCCCCAGGCGCTCGATCAAGGCCTGACCCTGGGTGACGTTCAGATCACTGAAGTCGCGCAGCACGATGCGCTCGGCGCGCTGTTCGCCCTGGCCCAGCGCTTCCAGCACGTAGCGGCCATGGCCGGCGGCCACGTCCAGCACGCGCACCGGCGTGCCCTGCCCGCGCAGGCGCTGGGCAGCGTCGCGCAGCAGTTCCTGCAGGTGCTGGCCGCGAATGCGGATGCCGCGCCAGCCGATCGCATCCAGATAGTTGCGATCGACCATGCGCCCCAACGGGCCCTTGCCGCGCGCCTCATCGCGATAGATGTAGTCGAGCGTGCTGCCCGAATCGAATCCGGTCTGCAGACCCAGCGCGATGCCTTCGGACAACGTTCCGCCGAAGCGCAGGCCGCCACGTACCACGCGCCAGCGCAGGTCGGCCAGGCTGTTGCGTTCCGGTGGCCAGGCCAGGATCTCCGATTCTTCGAAAGTCGGCCCATGGCGGTGCGCATCGCGCCGCGACAGTTCGCGCAGCGGCTCGGCGAAACGTGCCTGGATGAAACTGCGGATACGCGCCAGCGCCGGCGCCCGATCGCGCTCGCCCAGCGTGTCGTGGAAGAAGCCCGGCAGATGCACGCGCTCCTTGATCGGGCTGGACAGGCGCTCGTAGAAGCGGTCCTGCGGGCCACGGTGCACCACGAAATCCGAGCCGGACACCAGCAGCTGCACCGGCACGCTGATCGCCTGCGCATCGGCGACGATGCGGTCGGCCGCTTCGTACAGGCCCAGCAGCACGCGCACCGAGATCGGCCGGGTGATCAGCGGATCGGTGCGGTAGCTTTCCACCCGCGCCGGATCGTGGGTCAGCCACTGCGGCTTGACGTAGCTGTTGACGAAGAAATTGCCGCGCAGCTTCTGCATCAAGGCCAGGCCCGGGCGTGCGAACGGCACGTACAGCTTCACCTTGAACGCCGGCGAAGCCATCACCAGCGCGCGCAGGCGCGGCGCGTAGTCGTGCACCCAGGTGGCGGCGACCACCGCCCCCACGCTCTGTGCGATCACCACGATGTCTTCCACCGCGATGCCATGCTCGGCGCCGATGTGGGCGATGAAGCTGTCCAGATCACGCACCAGCGCCGGGAAGCCCGGGGCATCGCCACGTGCGCCGGGCGAACAGCCATTACCGCGTGCATCCCAGGCGAAGAAGGCGGTGTCGGGCAGGTCCAGCTCATCGACCAGGTGGGTGACCCGGCCAGAATGTTCATGGCCGCGATGCAGCAGCACGACAGCCTTGGTGGCTGGGGTCGCGGTGGTGCTCGCCCAGTACCGGTAGAACAGCGGTACCTGGTCGAAGCTGTGGAATTCCCGTTCCTGCGCCTGACGCATGCAATCTCCTGATTGTCTTTTTGTATCTGCTTGATTAATTCGGCGAAACCGCCGCTTCCCGCAGTCCGCGACGGACGCGATTGATCATCGTCAGCACGCACAGCACCGCCATGGCCGCGGCCACGCCAGTGACAGTCATCGCAGCCCCCCAGCCGAACGCCAGCAGCAGGCCCAGCACGCCGATGACGAACGCGCGGTCGCTCTTGCCCATCGGGCCGTCATAGCGGCGGCTGGCACCGACCATCAGCCCCAGCACCCCGGTGTACTCGCTCAGGGCCGCCGTCCAGGCCAGCAGCCACAGCGCTTCCGGGCGCACGCCCGGCACGCTGAGCAGGCTCAGGTACAGCGCCGCGTCGGCGATCACATCGCACAGCTCGTTCAGATAGGCGCCCAGCCTCGACTGCTGGCCGAACTCGCGGGCCAGCATGCCGTCCACCGCGTTGAGTGCCATGCGCAGCAGCATCCACAGCGGCAGCAGCAGGTACAGCAGGGGCTGGGCCGGCGCGCAGCACCACACGGCGGCAGCCACCAGCAGCGAGACCACGGCGGCGGCCACGGTCACCGTATTGGCGGTGATCCCCATGCGGTACAGGCCGCGTACGGCCGGACGCAACAGGTCCTGGAAACGTCCTTTCAATGCATAGATCGACACGATCTGTACCTGCTGATCCTTGGCAGTCCGGGCACAGCCTACCCGATCGGGGCGATGCCGCCCCATCGGATTGCTTGCAGTCTGCAACCAACCGGGCTGTGCCGAAGGGGGCCGCAGGCCCGCGCCGGCAGCCGATTTCGCCCGGCGGCGCCCGCCACCGGCCCCCACCGCCTACAATATCGGCCCCGCTCCGCTGCCGATTCTGTCCCATGACTGCTGATCTGTTGCCCGTCCGCCGGGCCCTCCTCTCCGTTTCCGACAAGACCGGCCTGGCCGAGCTGGCCACCGCGCTGGCTGCACGCGGCGTGGAGCTGCTGTCCACCGGCGGCACCGCCAAGGCCATTCGCGACATGGGCCTGGCCGTGAAGGACGTGGCCGACGTCACCGGCTTCCCGGAAATGATGGATGGCCGGGTCAAGACCCTGCACCCGATGGTGCACGGCGGCCTGCTGGGCCGTTCGGGCCTGGATGATGCGGTGATGGCCGAGCACGGCATCGGCGCCATCGACCTGCTGGTGCTGAACCTGTACCCGTTCGAGTCGGTCACCGCCAAGGCCGATTGCACCCTGGCCGACGCGGTCGAGAACATCGACATCGGCGGCCCGGCCATGCTGCGCTCGGCGGCCAAGAACTTCGCCCGCGTGGCGGTGTCCACCGATCCGTCGCAGTACGCCGAGCTGCTGGCCTCGCTGGAGGCCAACAACGGCCAGCTGTCGGCTGCCACCCGCTTCGCGTTCTCGGTGGCCGCGTTCAACCGCGTCGCCCAGTACGACGCCGCGATCAGCAACTACCTGTCGGCGGTCACCGCCACCGACGCTGCGGTGCCGGCGCGTACCGAGTACCCGGCACAGATGAACTCCACCTTCGTGAAGGTGATGGACCTGCGCTACGGCGAGAACCCGCACCAGAGCGGCGCGTTCTACCGCGACCTGTATCCGGTGCCGGGCACGCTGGCCACCTTCCAGCAGCTGCAGGGCAAGGAACTGAGCTACAACAACCTGGCCGATGCCGACGCGGCGTGGGAATGCGTGCGCCAGTTCGATGCGCCGGCCTGCGTCATCGTCAAGCACGCCAACCCGTGCGGCGTGGCCGTCGGTGCCGGCAACGGCGATGCCTACGAGCTGGCCTACGCCACCGACCCGACCAGCGCCTTCGGCGGCATCATTGCCTTCAACAAACCGCTGGACGCCGCCACCGCCAAGGTGATTCTGGACCGCCAGTTCGTCGAAGTGCTGATCGCCCCGGACTACGAGCCGGCCGCGCTGGAATACGCGCAGAAGAAGGCCAACGTGCGCGTGCTGCGCATCCCGCACGGCGATGGCCTGAACAACTTCGACAGCAAGCGCGTCGGCTCGGGCCTGCTGCTGCAGTCCTCGGACAACCGCGGCATGACCCGCGACGAACTGAAGGTGGTCAGCAAGCTGGCGCCGACCGACAAGCAGTTCACCGACCTGCTGTTCGCCTGGAAGGTGGCCAAGTTCGTGAAATCCAACGCGATCGTCTATGCCAAGGACAACCGCACCATTGGTGTCGGTGCCGGCCAGATGAGCCGCGTGTACTCGGCCCGCATCGCCGGCATCAAGGCCGCCGATGCGAACCTGGTGGTCGAGGGCTCGGTGATGGCCTCCGATGCGTTCTTCCCGTTCCGCGACGGCATCGATGCCGCTGCCGCCGCCGGCATCAAGGCGGTCATCCAGCCGGGCGGTTCGATGCGCGATGCCGAAGTGATCGCCGCCGCCGACGAACATGGCCTGGCCATGGTGTTCACCGGCGTGCGCCACTTCCGCCACTGATCCTGGAGCGACACGGATGTCCACAGTTTCAATGAAATCGCTGGCCGCCCTCGCCCTCGCGGGCGCGGCCATGCTGGCCGGCTGCAAGCCTGCTGTCGAGCCCAGCGCGAGCCCGAAGGCAGATGCGCCTGCGATGGCCCCCGCCTCACCGGCGCAGCATGTCAGCCGCACCGCTCGACTGCAGGCGTTCCTGGTCCAGCGCTACGGCAGCAACGCCACGCTCTCCGCTGAATGGCGCGGCAGCTGGACCGACGATGGCGATACCCATGCGGTGGACTGGCAGGTCTGCGCGGAACAACCGGTGGTGAGCGGGGACAGCTGGCAGCAGTTGTTGGCCGTGTGCGGTGCGCTGGTCGATGGCGCGCACATCGACCCGGGAACCATCGAGTTCTTTGTGCTGCGCCCCAAGGGCGATGGCTTCGAGGTGACCAGCGAACTGACCGGCGAGCGCTTCGGTAGCGGCGGCCAGCCCGGCACCGCCAGCATCATCCGCGCCGGCAGTGACTTCTATGGTTTCCGCGTCGAGGACGGCTGGTTCGGGCAGGGCTTCTCGCTGCTCTCGCAGTCGCTGATCCTGCCGGGCCCGAACGGCCTGGTGGCCAGTGGCAGCGTGCGCAGCCATATCGACAATGACGCCCAGTACGAGTGCGACACGGTCGACGCCAGTACCGACCCGGACACCGCCAATGACTGCCGCACCCGCCGCTTCAGCATCGATTTCGCCCTGCGTTTCGACGACAGCGACCGCAGCGCGCGGGTCTGGCCGCTGCTGATCGACGAAACCGGCACCACCTGCGGTGGCAAGCAGGTCCGGCAGCAACACCGCTTCACCCTGGACCCGAAGACCTGGGCCTATTCCTTCCCCGAATCGCTGCGACGCGAAGGCTGCGAGTGAACCACGCGCGCCGCCGGGGATATCGATCTTCCCTTCCCACGCAATCTGGAATCTCGTGATGAACGTACTTGTCATCGGCTCTGGCGGCCGCGAACACGCCCTGGCATGGAAGCTGGCCCAGTCCTCCCGTGTCACCGAAGTGATCGTGGCGCCCGGCAACGCCGGCACTGCCAGCGAAGACAAGTGCCGCAACGTGGCGGTCAAGGTCACCGATATCGACGGCCTGCTGGCGCTGGCACAGGCCGAAGGCGTGGCGCTGACCGTGGTCGGCCCGGAAGTACCGCTGGTGGCCGGTGTGGTCGACCGCTTCCGCGCTGCTGGCCTGCGTATCTTCGGGCCGACCGCCGCTGCCGCGCAGCTGGAAGGCAGCAAGGCCTACGCCAAGGACTTCCTGGCCCGCCACGACATCCCCACCGCGTTCTACGCCGTGCACACCGACGTGGACGCCGCGCTGGCCTACATCCGCGAGAAGGGCGCACCGATCGTGGTCAAGGCCGATGGCCTGGCCGCCGGCAAGGGCGTGATCGTGGCGATGACCCAGGTCGAAGCCGAAGACGCTGTGCGTGACATGCTCTCGGGCAACGCGTTCGGCGATGCCGGTGCCCGCGTGGTGATCGAGGAATTCCTCGACGGCGAGGAAGCCAGCTTCATTTCGATGGTGGACGGCGTGCATGCGCTGCCGATGGCCACCTCGCAGGACCACAAGCGCGTCGGCGACGGCGATACCGGCCCGAATACCGGCGGCATGGGCGCCTATTCGCCGGCCCCGGTGGTCACCCCGGAGGTGCACGCCCGCGTGATGCGCGAGGTAGTGAACCCGACCGTGCAGGGCATGATCGCCGACGGCATCCCGTTCACCGGCTTCCTCTATGCCGGCCTGATGATCGATGCCAGCGGCGCGCCGAAGGTGATCGAATTCAACGTGCGCTTCGGCGATCCGGAAACCCAGCCGGTGATGCTGCGCCTGCAGTCGGATCTGGTGGAGCTGGTGGAAGCCGCCATCGATGGCCGGCTGGATCAGGTGGAAGCACACTGGGATCCGCGCCCGTCGCTGGGCGTGGTGCTGGCCGCGAAGCCCTACCCGGAAGCACCGATCACCGGTGACGTGATTTCCGGCCTGGATGATGTGCCGGCCAGTGCCAAGGTGTTCCATGCCGGTACGGCATTGGATGCGCAGGACCAGGTCGTCAGCGCCGGCGGCCGCGTTCTGTGCGTGGCCGCACTGGGCGACAGCGTGCGCGACGCGCAGGCGAATGCGTATGCAGGCGTGGCCAAGGTGACCTGGGCCAATGAGTTCCACCGCAACGACATCGGCTGGCGGGCGATCGCACGCGAGGGGTGAGGTCCGGCGCCGCAGCCACGCATGGCGTGGCTCTACAGGCGCCACACCGCCGGGGTGGATCCACGCCATGCGTGGATTGAACACCACGGAAAGGCAAAGGCCCGTCAGAACCGGGCCTTTGCTTTACAGGACTGCTTCGAGTCCCTTCCGATCAATCAGGTTAAGCAACTTCAGTGACGGTCCGCTGGGCTTCTTCTCGCCCTGTTCCCAGCTGCGTACGGTGGAAACGCTGGTATTGAGAACTCCAGCAAACACCGGCTGACTGAGCTGCAATGACGCACGCAGGGCACGGATCTGGGCACTGCTGTATTCAGGGACCGGCTCAAGGCAAAGCGCTTCGTAGCTGCTCAACCGACGTTTATCGATGAAGCCATGTGCGTGCAGACTCACAGCCGCATCATGCACCGCCTCAAGAAGCGCACTTTTCGCGCGCCGTCGCTCAGAGGTCTTCGTCATGGCTGATCTCCTGTAGATCCCCGTACTCCACGGCACGATTCAGCTGCGCCGTACTCATTTTCAAGAACTCCGATGCGTACAGCTGCAGCGCATCGCGTTCCGCATTCGTGATTGCAGCACGTTCATTCTTCTCGTAGCCGAAAAGGAAGAACCAATGCCCGCCTCGCTGTGTTGCGACGATGGTTCGAGCGCTTCCGCGCTTTCCTCGCCCCGGCAAGGCAACGCGCTTCTTGAAGATTCCGCCGCTCAGCATCCACCAGACCCGCTTCCATTTCACGTACCGACCGGTACAGCGCAGCATCGGACAGGGTGGTCCTGCGCATGCTGCGATTGAAACTTCGGGTGCGGAAAACGCGTGGGATGATCTTACCGTGCCACCTGGTGGTACGGCGTGAACATCAGGATCCAGCGCATGACCCGGTCGGCGCAACCACCGCCCCGGCGTCAGAGTAGAGCCACGCCATGCGTGGATGAGAACGCCACCAAAAAGAAAAGGCCCGGCAATGCCGGGCCTTTTCATTGCTTCAACGCCATCCCGCCTTACGCGGTGAACAGCGCCTTCATCTTCTTCAGCGCGTTCGCTTCAACCTGGCGGATGCGCTCGGCCGATACGCCGTACTCGTCAGCCAGTTCCTGCAGCGTCACCTTGCTGTCGGCATCCAGCCAGCGACGGCGGATGATGTCGCGCGAACGGGCATCCAGCTCGGCCAGGCCTTCGCGCAGCAGCTGCATCTGGTTGTCTTCGCTGTCGGCACGCTCGTAGGCCATCGACGGGTCTTCGTCGTTGGCGACCAGGAACGCAGCCGGAGACGGCGGCGCGTGTTCGTTGTCCTCGTCGGTCGGCGCATCGAAACCGATATCGCGACCGGACAGGCGCGACTCCATTTCCATGACCTCGCGCTCGGACACGTTCAGGTCCTTGGCCACCGCGCTCACTTCGGCCGCGTTCATCCAGCCCAGGCGCGTCTTCGACTTGCGCAGGTTGAAGAACAGCTTGCGCTGCGCCTTGGTGGTGGCGACCTTCACGATGCGCCAGTTCTTCAGGATGAACTCGTGCATCTCGGCACGGATCCAGTGCACGGCGAAGGACACCAGGCGCACGCCCATTTCGGGGTCGAAGCGCTTGACCGCCTTCATCAGGCCGATGTTGCCTTCCTGGATCAGGTCGCCCAGGGCGAGGCCGTAGCCGTTGTAGCCGCGGGCCACGTGCACCACGAAGCGCAGGTGCGAATGCACCAGTTCGCGCGCGGCGTCCAGATCGTTGCCGTCGCGGAAGCGACGGGCCAGGTCCTGTTCGTCATCGACCGACAGCACCGGGATCTGGTGCACGGCACCGATGTAGGCGTCCAGCGAACCGAGCGCACTGGGAATCGGGAGATTGTTTGCCACAAGGGCAGTAGAGGTGTTCTGGCTCATAGGCACCCATCTTAGCAGTCCGGGATTTGGACTGCTAAAGGAGGAAAAAGTTCCAGCATCCTATTGATGCAACACTGGTCCCAAACAGAGCCCTACCGTAGCGCGATTTGATGACAGTGGCGAGCGCGCTTTTCGGGATTCACAATCCCTTGGAATTCAAGCAATTACCTACCGGAAACCGGCCGATTCCGGTCAAGCGGAGCTGAACGGGTAGGCCTGGAGGCGCATTCAGGGGCGGGGATGTTGCCAGATGTTCAGCCCCGCGCGCCACAGGCTCGATGTTTTACTACTAAAAAACCCGTTGACAGCCATGCGGCAGCATGCTCCGATGCATCAACTAATTCATACGTAGATGCGCATGGCCCGCCCCGCCTCCCAGACTCCCACCCCGGCCGAGCAGGCCATCCTCGACATCCTCTGGGACAAGGGCGAAGCCTCCGTGCGCGAAGTGGCCGATGTGCTCGGCGAACACAAGCCGGTTGCGTACACCACGGTGCTGACCATGTTCAACGTGCTGGCGAAGAAAGGCTTTGTCAGTCATCGCCAGGAAGGTCGCGCCTACATCTATCACGCCACGCTCAGCCGCGAGCAGGCCCGCCGGCAAGCGCTCGACCATCTGCTGCATCAGTTCTTCGACGGCTCACCAAACGTGTTGGCACAGCACCTGGTGGACGAACGCGAAATCGACCGCAACGAACTGCAGGCACTGCAGCAGCGCATCAGCGATGCCAGGGCCGGGAGGAAGGAATGAACCTCATCGACATGGCGATGGCACTGGGCCTTCGGCAGTTGCTGTTGTCTGCCGTTGTGCTGCTGCCCGCGCTGTGGCTGGCACGGCGGCGGGCCCTCAGTGCCGAACAGCGCTCCTGGCTGCTGACCGCCGCGATGGCAGCAGCCCTGCTGTTGCCGCTCAGCGCCTTCCTGCCGGGCTGGTCGACCACCCTGCCTGCACCGGCACCGCCCGCCGCCGCGTTCCACCCCCTGCCCGGCGAAGGCGCAACGGCGGGAGAGGCCATCTTCGAAGCTGGACGGCAGCCCGACATCTATTACGTCGAACTACCGAAGACCCTGCCGACAGTGCTTGCAGTGGTGTGGCTGCTGGGCACCCTGTGGCTGGGCATGCGCCTGCTGGACGCGATGCTGCACGCGCGCCGGCTGCGGCGGCTGGCACAACCGGCGTCCGCCGGACTGCGCGCGGCCCTGGCCGACATCGTGCCCGCCCACGTGACGATCGCCACCTGCGCCGTCGACGGGCCGATGGTGGTCGGCCTGTGGCGCCCGCAGATCCTGCTGCCCCGCCCCTTGCTGGCACGGCTGGACAACAACGTGCTGCGCGACATCGTCCGCCACGAGGTTGCACACCTGCATCGACGCGATCTGTGGACAAGCACGCTGCTGCGGGCGGGAACAGCACTGTTCTGGTGGAATCCACTCCTGCACCTTGCCCAGGCACGCCTGGCGCTACTGCGCGAAATGGCCTGTGATGCACGCGCTGCGATGCAGGCACGCGAACCGCTGGACTATGCAGGCTCGCTGCTGGCCGGTATCGAACAGCTTCAGGCCCTGCGCGAAGAGGCGCCGACGCTTGCACTGGGCATGTTCAGTGCACGCAGCCAGCTGGCGCAGCGCATCGACCAACTGCTGGACGCCCCGTCGTACGCCCCTCGGCGCCGCAGTCTGTTGATGCTGGGCCTGCTGCTTCTGCTGGCCTGCGTCGGCACCGCGGTGGCTGTCTCACCACGACTGGCCTCACCAGCGGCCAGCACCTCCGATACGCGCGTCAACACTCTGCTCCAGGCCGCCAGCACGCATGACCTCGCGCAGGTCCACGCGTTGGCGGTGGCGGGCGTCGATCTCGATGCGCGCGTGCTCGGCGATGGCACGGCGCTGATCCAGGCCATCCGCGCACGCGATCCGGTGATGGTCGACGCCCTGCTGCAGCTGGGAGCCGACCCTGATCGCGCTGCGCTGGGCGAAGGCAATCCGTTGATCGTCGCCTCCGCGCTGGGCCTGCAACCCATCGTCGAGCAGCTGGTGCAGGCCGGTGCAGACGTCAACCGGGTCGTGACCTATGACGAGACGCCGCTGATCAATGCCTCGCGCGAAGGGCATCTGGTCACCGTGCAGTACCTGCTCGCGCACGGCGCCGATATCAACCTGGGGGTGGAAGCCGACGGCTGGCTGGGCCGCTGGCGGACACCGTTGAACCAGGCCGGCACCGCGGCCGTACGCGATTACCTGCTGACGCAGGGCGCCCGCCGCGAACGACGCTGACTCCGCCGCCGCATCGCCTTCTGCGCTGCGGCGGCAACCTGTTCCACCCGCAACGATCGGACGCGGCAGGCGTGCGTGGCAACGCCTGCGCCGATCCCAACCCTCTTCCACTCCCGCAAGGATGTCGATGATGAACCGCCTGTTGCTGTGTTCGCTGCTGGTCTGCCTGACCCCGTTCCACGTGATGGCCACTGACGCCAGCGCAGAAGACGCCGCGCGCTTTGCCCAGGCAATGGCCCACGGCCTGCGCCCCAGCACCGCGCAGCTGGGCGCGGCGCTGCCGCAGTGGTCGATCGAGGAACGCCTTGCCCATTACAAGGTGCCGGGTGCCGCCGTTGCGGTGATCCGCGATGGCAAGGTGGTGTACGCCGCCGGGTACGGCCTGCGCCAGGCAGGCACGCGCGACGCGGTGGATGCCGATACCGTGTTCTCGGTGGGCTCGGTCAGCAAGATGGGCGCTGCGGCGACCACCCTGAAGCTGGTTGCTGCCGGCAAGGTCTCGCTGGAGGAGAACATCGATCCCCGCCTGCACCGCTGGCATGTGCCTGCCGATGCGCAGGGACTGCACCCGCCGATCAACCTGCGCATGCTGCTCTCGCACACCGCCGGCTTCAACGTGCATGGCTTCCAGGACTACCAGCCCGCCGAGCGCTTGCCGACCCTGCTGCAGACACTGGATGGACTGGCGCCTGCAAAGAATGAACCGATACGCCTGATCCACGCACCCGGCCAGCAGGTCGACTATTCCGGTGGCGGCTACACGGTGGTGCAGCTGGCGATCGAAGACCTGACGGGCAGAGCATTCGCTGACGTCGCACGTCGCGAGGTGTTCGCGCCACTGGGCATGTCCCGCAGCACGTACCAGAACCCCTTGCCTGCCGGCTACGGCAACGTTGCCCATGCGCACGACAACAAAGGCCTGCCGGAGGCCCTGCCACGCGGCTGGCAGAGCTTTCCGGAACAGGCGGCGTCCGGGCTGTGGACCAGCGCCAACGACATGGGCCTGTTCGTCGCGGCCCTGCTGCGCAGCATCCGCACGAAGGATGGATGGCTGCCGCAGTCATTGGCCCTGCAGATGGTCAGCGAAGTGGCGCCGGCCGGTCGTGGCCTGGGACCGGAGCTGGCCGGCACCGGTGCCAGTCGCCGCTTCTTCCACAATGGCAGCAATGACAGCTATCACGCCGGCATCGAAGGCTACCCGGAGAGCGGCGATGGATTCGTCATCCTGACCAATGGCGACAACGGCCCCGCGCTGCGTGGGGAGATCCGCAATGCCCTGTCCGATGCGCTCGGCCACAACGCCAAGCCGGTCATCCGCACGCTGGATCCTGCATTGCTGGCGGAGGGCTATCCGCGCTTCAGCGGTCGCTTCGTACTCGATGACACCCTGCCCATGGATCTGCGCAGCGGCCTGGCCGATTGGTTCGACGTCACGACCCTGGACGTGCAGGCGGTCGATGCTGGACTGCAGTTGCGCCTGCCCGGGCGTGATGCACCGGTCGCGCTGCAGGCGCTGACGCCCGTCCGCTTCCTGGCAGGCAGTGCGGGGGCGGAACTGCTGTTCCATCGCGGCGGCGATGGCACCGTGCAGGCGTTGAGCGTGATCGCCGAAGGCGCGCGTGCCTACTACCGGCGCGCGGATCCCGCACCAGCAGCGAGCCACTGATCCATCGCTGGCGGCGCCGGGCCCCTGCCCGGCCCGCTCAGAGCGCCGAACGCGGCGGCAGCGACCAGTCGATCGGGGCCTGGCCGCGGCGCTGCAGGTACTCGTTGGCCATCGAGAAATGCTGGCAGCCCAGGAAGCCGCGGTGGGCCGACAGTGGCGACGGGTGCGGCGACTTCAGCACACGGTGGCGGCGAGTGTCGATGACCTTGCCCTTCTTCTGCGCGTACGCGCCCCAGAGCATGAACACCAGGCCGTCGCGTTCGCGGTTGAGCACATCCACCACGTGGTCGGTGAAACCTTCCCAGCCACGCCCCTGGTGGGCACCGGCCTGGCCCTCTTCCACCGTCAGCACGGCATTGAGCAGCAGCACACCGCGCTGCGCCCACGGGATCAGGCAGCCATGGTCCGGACGCGGGATACCGAGATCGCTCTCGATCTCCTTGTAGATGTTCAGCAGCGACGGCGGCACCGGCACTCCGGGCGCCACCGAGAAGCTCAGCCCATGCGCCTGACCGCGGCCGTGGTACGGGTCCTGGCCGAGGATCACCACCTTCACCTGCTCGAACGGCGTGGCATCGAACGCAGCGAAGATCTGCGGGCCGGGCGGGAACACCGCCGCACCGCTGGCCTTGCGCTGGCGCAGGAAGCTGGACAGCTCGCGCATCTGCGGCTGCATCAGGTAATCGCCGACATGCTGCTTCCAGCTCGGCTCGAGCTGGATCGTCGGGGTGCCGGCTACTTCATCAATCATCACGCCACTTCATCGAATCAGGGGTCCATCGTTCAACCGGGCCAGGCGCAGCTGGAACAGCACCTTGGTGACCAGCAGGCGCTCTTCGATCGGCTTGAGCACCAGGTCGTTGGCACCGGACTGCAGCAGCCCGGTCTGGTTGTGCGGGTTGCCATCGCCGGTCATCACCAGCACCGGCAGGCGACGCTTGCCGTAGCCGAAGTCCACGCGCACGCGCTGCACCACGTCGCGACCGCTCAGTTCGCCCTTCAGGGTGACGTCGGTCAGCACCAGGTCGATGCGGTGGCGACTGCGGCCCAGCGACTCGGCAGTGAGCAGGGTGAACGCCTCTTCGGCGCTGACCACGTGCAGCACGTTCAACTGCTGGCGTTCCAGCATGCGCTTGGTAGCCTCGGCGACCACGCGGCTGTCCTCGATATAGAGGATGGTGGCGCCGGGAATGGTCTGCGGCTGCACGTAGCCGCGGATGAAGGTCGCCAGTGCCTCGTGGCCCAGCGCCTTGTCGAAATAGTCGGTGACGTACTCGGTGAAGCGGCGCTGCTCCAGATGCTGCTGGGCATCGCCGGAGACCACGATCACCGGCACATAGGCCTGGCCTGCGGCTTCGCGGACCATCCGCGCCAGTGCCAGGCCGTCGCCATCACGCAGGGTCAGCGAGGTGGTCACCAGATCCACCGGGCCCTGCGCCAGCGCCAGCTGCGCATCCTCGATGCTGTCGCAGCCGATCACTTCCACGCCCGGCAGGTCGCGCTGCAGGACGTCGGCGATCAGTTTGCGGACCAGCTTTGACCCATCGACCACCATCACCCGCGTCGCGGGCCCTTCAAGGTGCTTCAGCGCTTGCGGTTGCATGCCGGTCTCAGGTGTCGGTCGGGCGGGTCTGGCGAAGGAAATGGCCGGTCACCAGCCACGCGCCCAGCCAGCCCAGCAGCAGTGTGCCGAGCAGGACCAGGCTGCCATGCAGCAGGTCCAGGCCGTGCAGCACGAACGGGCTGCCGTAGCTGCGCGAGAGTTCGGCCAGCGGCACGCGCAAGGCAGCGCCGGCCGCAGCAATCAGGGCCAGCGCCACTGCGCCGGCACCCAGGCCATACCACGCGCCCAGGTACAGGAACGGGCGGCGGATGAAGCCATCACTGGCGCCGAGCAGCTGCAGCACGCCGATCTCTTCGCGGCGGGCCTGGATGTCCAGGCGCACGGTGTTGCCGACCACCAGCGCGGCGCCCACGCCGAGCAGCACCGACAGCACCTGCACCAGCCGCGCACCGAACGCGAGCCAGGCATCCAGGCGCTGGCGCCACAGCGCATCGTGCTGCACCAGGTCGGCCTCGGGCAGGCTTTCCAGCGCGCGCGCCAGGCGTGCGTCGTCCTTGCCCTGGCCCGGAGTGATCACCAGCAGCGAGGGCAGCGGGTTGTCGTTGAGTGCATCGATCGCCTCGCCGAGGCCGGCATCGCGCAGTTCCTGCAGGCCCTGCTCCGGCGTGCGCACGTTCACTTCGGCCACGTCATCGCGATCGCGCAGCTGGCCGGCCAGGCGCAGCGCGCCGGGACCATCGACGTTGCCCTTCAGGAACACGTTGATGTCGCGCGACTGCTGCACGCTGCCGGCGAACTGCTTGAGGTTGTCCAGCGCGATCGACAGGCCCAGCGGCAGGGCCAGCGCCAGCGCCATGACCATCACCGTCAGCAGGGTCGCCCACGGCTTGCGGCAGGCGCGGCCGAGGCTGAACACCACGCTGTGCACGTGGTGCTGGAACCAGACGCCCACACGCGACGGGGCGGCGGCTTCGCTGTTTTCGTTCTTCGCCATCGATTACTCCGCCAGGTCCTGCGGCGAGATGTCATCCACCAGCCGGCCGTGGTCAAGGATCAGCACGCGCTTGCGCATGCGGCGCAGCAGCGGCAGGTCGTGACTGACCACCAGCACGCTGGTGCCGCGCGCGGGCAGCTCGGCGAACAGGGCCATGATCTCCGCCGCCAGGGTCGGGTCGAGGTTGCCGGTCGGCTCATCGGCCACCAGCAGCTTGGGCTCACCGACAATGGCGCGGGCGATGCCGACGCGCTGCTGCTCACCGGCCGACAGCTGCGAGGGCAGCGCCTTCTCGCGATGGCCCAGGCCCATCCGCTCGAGCACCGAGCGCACGCGCTTGTTGATGTCGCTACGGCGGGTGCCGCGCAGGATCAGCGGCAGCGCCACGTTCTCGGCAATAGAGCGGTCCATCAGCAGGCGGTGGTCCTGGTAGACCGCGCCGACCGCGCGTCGATGGCGGGGCACGTCGCCACCGCGCACCTTCAGCAGGTTGCGCTCGTCGAACACCACCGCGCCGCGGCTGGGCCGCTCGTCCAGGTGGATCAACTTGAGCAGGGTGCTCTTGCCCGCACCGGAATGGCCGGTGACGAACAGCATCTCGCCCGGCGCGACCTCGAAGCTGACATCGGTCAGCGCCTCGTGGCCACCGGCGTACTGTTTGCTGACATTGTCGAAGCGCAGGACACTCATGCCCCGATTATGCAGGAGCGGCGCGACGGATCGGTAGCGCCATCGGTAGTGCCGGCCGCTGGCCGGCAGCTTCGTGGGTTGCCGGCCAGCGGCCGGCACTACCCTGCCCCATGGGGCACCACCATCGGCGGATCAGCTGCCCGACAGCATCCGGCGGATCTTGCGGCCGATGCGGGTCAGGAACGAATCGCCGGTATCAGCAGCCGTGCGCACCGGCTTGGCCACCACCTGCACCGGGGCGACCGGGCTGGCACCATTGCCGGCGGCGTTCTGCACACCCTCGGCACCTTCGACCGGACGGCCGTGGCGACGACGACGGCGCTTGCGCGGCTTGTGCTCACCGTCCACCGCACCTTCCGGTGCGCCTTCAGCACGCGGCGGGCGCGGCGGACGCGGGGCCTGCGCGGCAGCGCCTTCGGCACCGGCGGCCGGGGCGGCAGCGCCCTGCTCGCCTTCCACGCGCGGCTTGCGCGGGCCACGCGAACGGCGCTCGCCGCTGCGCTCACCGTCGCGGCCACCGCGGCCACCACCACTGCCGGAACGGCCGCCACTGCGGCCACCGCCACGGCGCTCTTCCTCGGCAGCGCGGGCTTCGCGCGCTTCGCGGAAGATCTGGCCGACGCTTTCGTTGTCCTCGCCTTCCTCGCCCGCAGCCGGGGCCGGGCGTTCCGGGCGCGGCAGCGGGGTCAGCAGTTCCTTGGTGACCGGCTCGGACGGAATCTTCTGCTCGATGTAGGCCTCGATGTCCGGCAGGCCCATCGCATAGCGTTCGCAGGCGAAGCTGATCGCATCGCCCTCTTCGCCCAGGCGCGCGGTACGGCCGATGCGGTGCACGTAGTCTTCGGCGTCGAACGGCAGGTCGTAGTTGTAGACGTACTTGATGCCATCGATGTGCAGGCCACGCGCGGCCACGTCGGTGGCCACCAGGATTTCCAGCTGGCCCTTCTGGAAGCGGTTGAGCAGGCTCTCACGCTTCTTCTGCGGCACGTCGCCGGACAGCACGCCGACACGGTAACCGGCCTTTTCCAGCGAACGGGCGACGCGTTCGACGAACACCTTGGTGTTGACGAAGACCATGGTGCGCGCGCCTTCGCTGCGCGACAGCAGACCCAGCAGCAGCGGGATCTTCTCGTCGTCGGCCGGGAAGTAGATGCGCTGGCGCACGCGCGCGGCGGTGATGGTCTCGGCCTCGACCACCAGCTTCTGCGGTTCGTTCATGTGCTCGTAGGCCAGCTCCAGCACGCGGTGGCTGAGGGTGGCACTGAACAGCAGGGTCTGGCGGGTGGTGCGCTCGGGCATGCGGCGCAGCAGGAAGCGGATGTCCTTGATGAAGCCCAGGTCGAACATGCGGTCGGCTTCGTCCAGCACACAGATCTCGCAGGCGTGCAGCGAGACCACCTTGTGCTGCTTCACGTAGTCGATCAGGCGGCCCGGGGTGGCGATGATCACGTCCACGCCCTGCTGCAGCAGTTCGCGCTGCTTGTCGTAATCCACGCCGCCGTAGACCAGCGCGAATCGCAGGCCCAGGTCGGAACCGAACTTCACTGCATCCTTGTGGATCTGGATGGCCAGTTCGCGGGTCGGGGCGAGGATCAGCGCGCGCGGATCCTCCGGCTTGCGGTCGGCCAGGGCCGGACGCGTCAGCAGGCGGTTCACGACAGCGACCAGGAAGGCCAGGGTCTTGCCGGTGCCGGTCTGGGCCTGGCCGGCAACATCACCACCGGGCAGCGCGACCGGCAGGGTCAGCGCCTGGATCGGGGTGCAGCGGGTGAATCCGGCTCCTTCAAGGCCGGCCTGCAGGGCCGGATGCAGCTCGAAGGAGGAGAAGGTCAAATCGGTCAGCGGTTTGTCGCTCATGAGTCCGTCTTGGTATGGCCGCCGGCCCGTGGGGCGGCTGGCACTTCATCGTCTAGGGGCACCGTCGCAAACTGCGGCCCCTGCGGCGGGTTGGCAGGCTGGGACCACCCGGTCCGCGCGCCGCACAATGCCCCAGTTTAACGCACTCGGGCCGGCAAACCGGAATGAGCTGTCTCATAAAGTCAAGAGACGGCACCCTTCACCCAGCCACACCGGACTTGAACGGCCCAGCCAGGGCCGCTGGTGTCGCCCGCTGCCAGCCCCATGTACAGGAAGACAGTGAAATCCGACACATACCAGGCATCGAAGCGATCACGATACGCTGGGTTCCAGCCGGCGCCTGTCCCCGCCCTGCGATAGGGGTACACTGCCGGCCGTGAGCGTCCAGGCATCCCGCCGAACGCACCGCGGCAGTGCGCCGCGAGGCAACGACGAGGGTCGCGCCACCGGGCATGGCCCAGTTCACCCACCTCCGGCATGGCCGGGTGCAATCCAAGACGAGAAACCAAGATGAGCGACAAGGTTGTACATGTCGGCGACGCCGACTTTGATAGCGCAGTGCTGAATTCCAAGGAACCGGTGCTGGTCGATTTCTGGGCCGAGTGGTGTGGCCCGTGCAAGATGATCGCCCCGGCGCTGGACGAACTGGCCGATGCCTACCAGGGCCGCGCCAAGATCGCCAAGGTCAACGTCGACCACAACCGTGCGCTGGCCGCCAAGTACCACGTGCGTTCGATTCCGTACCTGGTCGTGTTCAAGGACGGCGAGAAGGTCGGCGAGCAGATCGGTGCGGTGGGCAAGGCCCAGCTGGCTGGCCTGCTGGACAAGGCCCTGGCCTGATCCTGCTGTTCTCCGGCAGCCGCCGACCGCGGCTGCCGGCGGGCGCCCCGCGCCCATGATGAATGCTGTTCCCGGCGACCCTTGCGTGGCGCCGCAGGCCGATGATAGTGTCGGCATATCCGGCCGCGTTCGCGTGCCGCACCCTCTGGACGCAGTTTCTTCCAGACCCATTCCCAACGTTCGCCGCCCCAGCCGGGCGCTCGCACCTTCAAGCGAGGAATAACGCTCTTGTCCGATAACACTTCCGAAACCGGCAGCGCCGATGCGCCCGCCGAAAAGCGCGTGCGCAAGCCCCGCGTGAGCAAGGCCGCCGCTCCGGCAGCCGCCGAAACCAGCGCCGCGCCGGCGCAGCCGACCCTGCCGCTGGCCGCCGCGCCCGAGGCACCGGCTGCTGCCCCTGCACCGAGCGCGCCCGCCGCCGAGGCCCCCGCCAGCAGTGGCGGTGGCGAAGGCGGTGAGGGTCGCGAATCCGGCCAGCCGCGCCAGCAGAACCACCAGGGGGGCGGCCAGAACCAGGGCCAGAACCCGTACAACCAGAACGGCCAGCAGGGCCAGGGGCAAGGTCAGGGCAACCGCCGTGACCGCTTCCGCAACCGCCGCGACCGTGACCGCAACAACCGCTTCCGCGACGATGGCCTGCCCAACGACGGCGGCGAGCAGCAGCCGTTCGTGCCGCGCCCGCACGCCAACGTGCCCGAGGGCTTCCCGGTCTACTCGCTGAGCGACCTCAAGCGCATGCCGGCACAGAAGCTGCTGGAAATCGCCGAGCAGCTGCAGATCTCCGAAGGCGTGGCCCGTGCCCGCAAGCAGGACGTGATCTTCGCCCTGCTGAAGGTGCTGACCCGCCACGGTGACGGCGTTGCCGCCGATGGCGTGCTGGAAATCCTGCCGGACGGCTTCGGCTTCCTGCGCGCGGCTGAAGCCAGCTACCTGGCCGGCCCGGACGACACCTACATCTCGCCCAGCCAGATCCGCCGCTTCAACCTGCGCACCGGCGACCACATCTCCGGCCGCATCCGCTTCCCGAAGGACGGCGAGCGCTACTTCGCGCTGAACATCGTCGACACCATCAACGGCGAGCCGATCGAAGCGTCGAAGAACAAGGTGCTGTTCGAGAACCTGACCGCACTGTTCCCGCGCCGCCGCTTCACCCTGGAGCGCGGCAACGGTTCGTCGGAAGACATCACCGGCCGCATCCTCGACCTGATGGCCCCGCAGGGCAAGGGCCAGCGCTCGCTCATCGTGTCGCAGCCGAAGGCCGGCAAGACCATGATGATGCAGCAGGTCGCCACCGCCATCACCACCAACCATCCGGACGTGCACCTGATCGTGCTGCTGATCGACGAGCGCCCGGAAGAAGTGACCGAAATGCAGCGCACCGTGCGCGGCGAGGTCATCAGCTCGACCTTCGACGAGCCGGCCGCGCGCCACGTGCAGGTGGCCGAAATGGTCATCGAGCGCGCCAAGCGCCTGGTCGAGCACAAGAAGGACGTGGTGATCCTGCTCGACTCGATCACCCGCCTGGCCCGCGCCTACAACAACGTGGTGCCGAGCTCGGGCAAGGTGCTGACCGGTGGTGTGGACGCCAACGCCCTGCACCGCCCGAAGCGCTTCTTCGGTGCCGCGCGCAACGTGGAAGAAGGCGGCAGCCTGACCATCATCGCCACCGCGCTGGTCGATACCGGCTCGAAGATGGACGAGGTGATCTACGAAGAGTTCAAGGGCACCGGCAACAGCGAAGTGCACCTGAGCCGCCGTATTGCTGAAAAGCGCGTGTTCCCGGCCATCGACATCAACCGTTCCGGCACCCGCCGCGAAGACCTGCTGATCGAACCGGAGCTGCTGCAGAAGATCTGGATCCTGCGCAAGCTGCTGCATCCGATGGATGAAATGGCCGCGATGGAGTTCCTGCTCGACAAGATGAAGAACACCAAGTCCAACGACGAGTTCTTCGGTTCGATGAAGCGCTGATCCCTGGCGCTGCATCAGAAGAAACCTGCCGCTCGCTGCGGCAGGTTTTTTTTTGCCTGCAGGGCGACGCACTTCACTTCGCTGGCGCCCGCTTTTGGCGATAATCCGCGCGATACCCTGCCCGGCCCCCGTGGGCCCGGCCACCGATTCCCGCTGTCGCCCCTTCCGGAGAACCGGTCGGGTCCAGCCTCCTGCCGGATCCGTCGACGCATGCGAACGCTGTCTCCCCGCCTCAACCTGGGCAAGCTGATCCTCGCCCTGGCCCTGCTCAGCGCCATCATCGCGCTGGCCAACACCCTGCTGGCCAGCTACCGGGTGCAGCGCGACCAGCTGGTCGGCAATACCCTGGAAGCCAACCGCGTCTACGCCACCAAGCTGGCCGAGACCACCCAGAACTTCCTGCTGGCCGCGCAGCAGCAGCTGGCCTATGCCGCGACCCGCCTGGGCGAGGACGACCTTGATCCGAAGCAGGCCCAGGATGAAGCCAGCCGCCTGCAGCTGCAGTCCAGCAGCTTCAACTCCTCGCTGGTGGTGGACGCCGACGGCCTGGTGATCGCCACCTCGCCGCAGACCCTGCAGCTGCAGGGTGAGGTGCTGCACAGTGTCGGCAACAACGCGGCACTGGCGGCGCGCCAGCCGATGATCAGTGATCCGTACCAATCGGCCACCGGCAAGCTGCTGGTGTCGCTGTCGCACCCGATCTTCGACCGCCAGGGCCGCTATCGCGGCTATGTAAGCGGCACCCTGTACCTGCGCCAGCGCAGTGCACTGCACACGCTGCTGGGCAAGCACTACTACCGCGACGGTTCCTACCTGTACGTGGTGGACCGCAATGGCCGCCTGCTGTACCACGCCGATGGCAAGCGGGTGGGTGACTACGTGGTCGGCAACCCGGCGGTGAAGGCCGTGGTGCGCGGAGAACGGGGCGCACAGCAGGTACGCAACAACCGCGGCGTGTCGATGCTGGCCGGCTATGCACCGGTGGCGGCCACCGGCTGGGGCATCATCGCGCAGCGCCCGACCGAGGCCACCCTGCAGCCGCTGTCGCGGTTGATGACCGCAGTGATCTGGAATGCGATTCCACTCGGCCTGCTGTCGCTGCTGGTCACCTGGTGGTTCGCGCGCCGCATTTCGATGCCGCTGTGGCAACTGGCGCGCAATGTGCAGGGCGGCGAAGACACCGGCAACGCGATCAACCACGTCAGCGGCATCCGCGCCTGGTACTTCGAGGTCGCCCAGCTCAAACAGGCGGTGCTGCACAGCTTCAATGCGCTGCAGGATCGTATCGGCACGCTCAACCGTGCCAGCCGCACCGACCCGCTGACCGGCCTGCTCAACCGCCGCGGGCTGCAGCAGGCGCTGGATGCGCTGCAGGTGCAGGGCATTCCGTTCGCGATCCTGGCGCTGGACATCGATCGCTTCAAGTCGATCAACGACAGTTACGGGCATGACGTCGGCGACAACGCCATCGTCCACATCGCCGACCAGATGCGCCGCTACTCGCGCGACAGCGACATCCTCTGCCGCGCCGGCGGCGAGGAGTTCCTGCTGCTGCTGCCGGGCATCAGTACTGAATCGGCCCGCCAGGCCGGTGAACGCCTGCGCCAGCACATCGCCGACCATCCGTTCGAACCGGTCGGCACCATCACCGTATCGCTGGGCGTGGCCCACTTCCCCAGCTTCCACGTCGACGCCGAGCAGGCATTGCGGCTGGCCGACAAGGCGCTGTACATGGCCAAGGAACAGGGCCGCAACCGGGTGGTGGTCTACCCGTACGCCGACTGACGCGGAGCCGGGCTGCCCGGCTCCGCAGCGGGTCTCAGCCCTGCGCCAGCGGGGTCAGCAGGCGCAGGCCGCGCTTGGCGCCGTCCACCATGTAGACGCCGCCTTCCGGCAGCAGATCGCTGCCGACCTGCTCGACCGGGTCCGCCTCGCGCCACGGGACGGTCTGCCGCGGCCCCGGAATGAAGGCGCGCCAGCGGCCATAGCGTTCCGCCACTGCATTGGGATCATTGTTCAGGGCGAAGTTCACCGGGATGCGAACCGTCCAGCTGTCCCGGGTGCTGTCCTCGCCGGTGGTCGGCGGCTTGAAGGTCCACGTGCGGGCGGTGCTGACACTGGCTCTGGCCAGGATGTCACGCATCTTCGCCAGGGTCCGCTCAGGTGCGACCACGGCCATGTTCACCTGCTCGGCGGCCACATCGGCCACTGTTCCGTCACGGGCCACCTTGACCAACAGCAGCACCTCACCCTGGCCACCGTTACGGTAGGCCGCTTCCGGGTAGCGCGGCGGCGTCATGTGCAGCTGGGTCACCGAATCGGTAGCCTTCGGATCGTACTCGCTGAAGTCGACACTGGTCATGCTGATTTCATAACCGCCATCGGCCGCAGCCTTGCCGCGCAGGCGAACGCGCAAAGGGGCCCGCGTGGCCACTGCCTGGCCATCGCGCAGCGTGGGCTCGAAGCGCCAGCCACCGATGGTACCTTCCACGAAGGAGGCGATGCTCGGGGCCACCATGGCTTTCTGGTCCAGCACCAGCGAACGGACCGCGCCCTCCGGCGTGACCTCGATATGACCGGACAGCACCATGCTCATTTCCGCAGTCGCACGTACAGCACGTGCGGTCTGCGCAGTTGCATCGCCTGCAAGCAGGGGGGCGCCGGCACCTACGGCCAGCGCGAGGGCGAGAAACAGTGGGGAACGCATCATTGCCGGATCCTTGGTGATGAACGGCGAGCCTATCCCAGTCCCAGCCGCGATGACAGCCGGTTCACGCCAGCCGGTGTGCGCCCGCGTAGGGTGGCGTGTCCGGATAATCACCCCGGGCGAAGCGTTCCTGCAGGCCCTGCCACCAGCCCGGGTCGAACAGGTGCCGGTAGTGCTCGCGCACGGCTGCCAGCTCCGCAGCAGGCAGGCCCATGAACGGACCGAAGCGCTCGGGAAACACGTCGCGCGGGCCGACATGGAACCAGGGCTCGTCGGCCATCGCTTCCTCCGGCGTGCGTGGCTGCGGCCAGGCGCGGAACACGCAGTCGCTGACCAGGCACAGCTCGTCATAGTCATAGAACACGGCCCGGCCGTGCCGTGACACACCGAAGTTCTTCGGCAGCATGTCGCCGGGGAAGATGTTGTTGCGCGCCATGTCGGTGATCGCCTGCGCGTAGTCGAGCACCGCCGCGCGCACCGCCTCGCCGGACTGCTCGCGCAGGTACAGGTTCAAAGGACGGAAACGACGTTGCACATAGCACAGTGCGACTTCGACCTCGTCGCCATCGACACGTACGCTCTGCGCGCACTGCTGCAGCAGCTCTTCCAGCAGGGCCGGCGCGAAGCGCTCGCGCGGGAAACGCAGGTGGCGATAAGGCTGCGCATCAAGCAGGCGGCCGACACGATCGAGATTGAACACCAGCGCGTACTTCTCTTCCACCTGCTGCCGCGACATTGCCTTGGGCCAGGCGAAACGGTCACGGATCAGCTTGAACACCAATGGATAACTGGGCAGGGTGAACACCGTCATGACCATGCCCGGCGTGCCTTCGGCATGCACCAGCCGTTCCTGCGGATGCTCGTTGAAGTGGCGGAAGAAGGTACGGTAGCGCTCGGTCTTGCCCTGCTTGGCACGTCCCAGCACCGTGTAGATCTCGTCGATCGGCTTGCCCGGCAGCAGGCTGCGCAGGAACACCACCGCGTCGCCCACGGTGCCCAGGTCAGCCTGGAAGTAGCTGCGCGACACGCCAAACAGATGGGCGACATCACGGCGCCGGGTCAGCACCGCATCGGCACGCAGGCCGCGCGCATCGTTGACCAGGGCAATCACGCATGGCGAAAAGCGATGCTCGCCGAACACGCGGCCAACCAGGTAAGCGCGGCGCTCGCGGTAGAACACCGTGTCGAGCAGTTCGATGCTGCGTACCGGCGTGTCCCCCCAATGGGCGAGATCGTCCTGCAGGCGCACGGCGATGGCCGCCGCACAACGCAGCTGGTGCGCATAGGGGATGTCGAAGCGGTAGTCGGCCAGCACGCGTTGCAGGGCCTCCACCGGCCGCGTCGGCGAGACCGCGTAGGTATGCCGCGCGACCGGATGGGTGATTGCATCGGAGGGCTCGACGTCGAAAGCAATGAATTCCAGCGCCGGGTCCACGCCGCGGGTAGCGAACAGGCGCCGCGACAGCGTGTTGTAGAAGGTCTTGTACAGCTCGGCGTCGATCAGGCCCTGCAGCAGCCCGCTGTACTGCGCGTGCACCTGCAGCCACAGCGCACGCTCGCCGATCGCGTCACCGGCGAGGCGGCGCAACGCATCCATCTGCTCGGCGATGCACAGGTCGTACAGGGCGATGCGCTCGACCGCATCCTGTCGCGCACCAGCCCAATCGCGCTGCTCGAAGCGCTGCCGCGCCCGCGCGGTGATCGCCGCGAAGCGGGCATGGTACTGCTCGAAACCATCGCGGATGGCACCGGCGATACGCGGCGCCAGTACGGTTGCGATGACAGGCTCTGACATGCACGGCGTACCCGGGAAGGACCGTCCCCACCATACGCTGGCGTGGGGTGGCTTGTGTAGAGTCGAGCCATGCTCGACTGCTTTTGGCCGAAGTCGAGCAAGCTCGACTCTACAACGCGCCGGTGGATCAGATCGCCAGTTCGGCCTCCACGTCCTGCACCTTGCGCCGCGCCAGCGCCAGGTTGGATTTGGTCCGGTCCAGCACGATGTAGAAGAACAGGCCCTTCTTCTTCGCCACCGGGCGCATGATGTGGTACGCCTTGCCCAGCGAGATCAGGATGTCCTCGATGCTGTCGTTGAGGTTCAGCGACGCGGCGGTCTTCATCTTGGCGCGGATCACTTCAGTGTTGCCGGCGGCGGCCACTTCCATGTCCATGCCGGCACCGGCTTCGCCCAGCAGCATGCCGCTTTCGTAGTCGACCAGCGCCACTGCCTGCGCGCCGTCGATGCCCATCAGTGCGTTCAACGATTCATTCAATCCAGCCACGTCGCACCCCTTGTCGATGTTGGTTCGAGCCCCTCGTTCCCCTGCGGCCGGGCTCACGATCCGCCGAGTTCGGCCAGGATCGCCTGGCCACATTCCCTGCTCTGCCACAGCACCTGGCCGATCACGCTGCACTGGTCGCAGGCCGCCATCAGCAGCAGCGGTGCGCGCCCTTCGGCCTGGATCGCCAGCATCAGCACCTTGCCGCCCGCGGCTTCCAGCATCAGCGTCTGCAGATCGCCCAGCAGCAGTTCGCGGCCCACTGCCGCGGCCAGCGCCAGCATCGCACTGGTCATCGCCGCCAGCCGCTCGCCGCGCCCTTCGGCACCGGCACTCACCAGCGCAAAACCATCGACGCTGGCCAGCACGACCGTGCGCACGCCTTCAACACGCTGCAGCAGATCCTGCAGCAAGGGCTGCAGGCGCTCTCGCTGGCCGGCATCGGGCAGTACCGCCATCTGCCCGTCAGCCATGCGCCGCCACCAGTGCGTGCGCTTCCATTTCGCTCATCAGTACATCCATCAGCAGCAGTCCCTGTTCGCGCTCACGGGCATCCACCGCCAGCAGCGGCAGCGGCTGGTCGTCAAGGCAGGCACGGGCGGCCCACTCATCCAGTGTGGCCTGCGGTGCCTGGTCCAGGTGGGTGACCGCCACCACCAGTGCCAAGGATGATGCGAACGGCTGCAGCACCTGCAGGTAGTCCTCCAGTTCGCTGGCCAGACCGGCGCGGCGCGCATCCAGCAGCAGCACCGCGCCACGCGCGCCCTGCAGCAGGATCGGCCACAGGAAATCGAAACGCTGCTGGCCGGGTGTGCCGTAGAGACGCAGGCGTTCGCCGTTGGGCAGGTCGATGTCTGCGTAGTCCAGCGCTACGGTGGTGGAGGCCTTGTCGGCGCCGAGGCGATCACTGTTGGCCACATCCGTGTCGACCACCGCGCCAGCCGCAATGCTGCGTACCAGGGTCGACTTGCCGCTGCCCATGCCGCCCAGCACCACCACCTTGTGCTCACGCATTGCGTTCGCTCCCGCGCAGGTGCCGCCACAGGCGGGCAAGCAGGCCGTTGTCGGTGCGGGTGCCACCTGTCGCCATCAGCGGCGTCGCCGGTGCAGTCTGCAGCTGCGCGTAGCCGCACAGGTAGGCGGCATGGATGAAATCGCGCACCGCCGCAGCCGGCAACTCAAGCAGCATCACGCACTCGTCAACCGTGCACGCGCGCTTGAGCAGCAGCGAACACAGGCGGAAGCCATCATGGTCGTGGCCCAGTACGCGGAAGTCCGGCCAGCGCAGCAGCTTCACTGAAGCGCCACGCAGGCGTTCGTCCAATGCCTGCCAATGACGGCTGCGTTGCGCCCACTGCCACAGCAATGGCCGCAGCGGTTGGCGTGGCCGCTCACCAGCCAGCGCCTGCAGGCGTGCCGGCGTCAGCGCATCCAGTTGCAGGCGTTCGAAGGCATCGGCCAGACGCTCCACCAGCGCCGCAGCCGGTTCCTGCAGCAGCACGGCCTGGTCGTGCTCCAGATCCATCAGCAGCAGAGGCTCGCCCGCATCACTCAACAGTGCCTGCCCCTGTCGCAGCGGCAGCCGCTCGCGCAGCAGGCGGGTGATGGCGTGTGCACCATCGGCCAGACGGATCGGTGCGGGTGCGTGCATGGCCATGGGCTCCGGTGCCAACTGCATGCGGCGCAGCGCGCGGCCGATGGCACCATCGTCAAGCACGTCCTGGTGCCCATCACCGTCACGCAGCTGGCCGCCCAGGTCTTCGATCCAGCACTGCAGTCGCGGACGCTGCTGACGCATGCGCTGGGCCGCGTTGCGCAGCGCCGGCGTATCGCGGATGACCAGCAGATCGCAATCATCCAGGTCCTGGCTGCGGCGGATCTGGCCGTCCGGCAGGGCCGATGCCACGCGCAGCCGCTGCAGCAGGGCCTGCTCGCCCTGGATGTCGGTTCCCACTACCAGCACGCGTGCCATCCGTGTTCCCCGTGCGGCCACCTCCCCGGTGGCCTCGCGTCGCCAAGGCTAGGGCATCGCCAGCGGCAGCCGTCGTGATCGACTGCTCAGATCGAGGGCGGTTGCAGGCTGTCTCCTATCCGTTCTGCGACGGCCATCGCGGGCAAGTTTCATGCCCCTTTGACGGCATTCCGACAGCCGATGGATGTCACGGTTCTGGTCCCCGGTAGATCGACGCCATGCGTGGATGAAGGGCCGCAGTAATCCTGGCCCACAAAGAAACCCGCGCCGAAGCGCGGGTTCCGGTGTCACGGCCGAGCGGCGATGGATCAGCCGCGCAGCTGCTCCAGCGCGGCGTTGAAGGTCGCGCTCGGGCGCATCGCCTTGCTGGCCTTGGCCACGTCCGGGCGGTAGTAGCCGCCGATGTCCACGGCCTTGCCCTGCACCGCGATCAGCT
Organism: Stenotrophomonas genospecies 3; assembly: GCF_054473855.1. Classification (NCBI taxonomy): domain Bacteria; kingdom Pseudomonadati; phylum Pseudomonadota; class Gammaproteobacteria; order Lysobacterales; family Lysobacteraceae; genus Stenotrophomonas; species Stenotrophomonas genospecies 3. Next base: position 99,187 of record NZ_JBTMUR010000013.1, on the reverse strand, counting down.
CGTCAACGATCTTCTGCTCGTTGTCGGTCAGCGCCTTGGCCAGCGGGGCGAAGCGTGCCTTCAGTGCGGCGTCTTCGTCCTGCGCGGCCAGGGCCTGTGCCCAGTACAGCGCGATGTAGAAGTGGCTGCCACGGTTGTCGATGCCACCCAGCTTGCGCGACGGCGACTTGTCGTTGTCCAGGAACTGGCCGTTGGCTTCGTCCAGCGCCTTGGCCAGCACACGGGCGGCGGCGTTGTCGTAGCGGTTGCCCAGGTGTTCCAGCGACGCGGCCAGAGCCAGGAACTCACCCAGCGAATCCCAGCGCAAGTAGTCCTCTTCAACGAACTGCTGCACGTGCTTCGGGGCCGAACCACCGGCGCCGGTCTCGAACAGGCCGCCACCGGCCATCAGCGGCACGATCGACAGCATCTTGGCGCTGGTACCCAGCTCCATGATCGGGAACAGGTCGGTCAGGTAGTCGCGCAGCACGTTGCCGGTCACCGAGATGGTGTCCTCGCCCTTGCGGATGCGGTCCAGCGAGAACGCGGTGGCTTCCACCGGCGGCAGGATGCGGATGTCCAGGCCGCTGGTGTCGTGGTTCTTCAGGTACTGCTCGACCTTGGCGATGACCTGCGCGTCGTGGGCGCGGGCGGCATCGAGCCAGAACACGGCCGGGGTGCTGCTCAGGCGGGCGCGTTCGACGGCCAGCTTGACCCAGTCCTGGATCGGCGCGTCCTTGGTCTGGCACATGCGCCAGATGTCACCGGCTTCCACGGCGTGCTCGAACACCACGGTGCCGGCATCGTCAGTGACCTTGACCACGCCATCGGCAGCGATCTGGAAGGTCTTGTCGTGCGAACCGTACTCTTCGGCCTTCTGCGCCATCAGGCCGACGTTCGGCACCGAACCCATGGTGGCCGGATCGAAGGCGCCGTGCGCCTTGCAGTCGTCGATGACGGCCTGGTACACACCGGCGTAGCAGCGATCCGGAATGACCGCCTTGGTGTCCTGCAGCTTGCCTTCGGCGTTCCACATCTTGCCGGAGTCGCGGATCATCGCCGGCATCGAGGCGTCGACGATCACGTCGCTCGGCACGTGCAGGTTGGTGATGCCCTTGTCCGAGTTGACCATGGCCACGCCCGGACGCTGTGCGTACTCGGCGGCGAGGTCGGCTTCGATCGCAGCGCGGGTGGCTTCCGGCAGCGACGGCAGGCGCGCAGCCAGGTCACCGATGCCGTTGTTGGCATCGAAACCCGCCTGCTTGAGCACGTCGGCGTGCTTGGTCAGCACGTCCTTGTAGAACTCGTTGACCGCCACGCCGAACATGATCGGATCGGAGACCTTCATCATGGTCGCCTTCAGGTGCAGCGAGAACAGCACGCCCTGGGCCTTGGCATCGGCGATCTGCTCGCCGATGAAGGCGGCCAGTGCCTTGCGGCTCATGACGGCGGCGTCGACGATCTCGCCGGCCTTGACCGCGGTCTTTTCCTTCAGCACGACGGTGCTGCCGTCCTTGCCGTGGAAGGTGATCTTCAGCGAACCGGCGTTGGCCAGGGTGGCCGACTTTTCGCTGCCGTAGAAATCACCGGCAGCCATGTGCGCGACGTGCGACTTCGAATCCGAGGCCCAGGCGCCCATGCGGTGCGGGTGCTTGCGCGCATAGTTCTTCACCGACAGCGGTGCGCGGCGGTCGGAGTTGCCTTCGCGCAGCACCGGGTTCACCGCGCTGCCCTTGACCTTGTCGTAGCGCGCCTTGTAGTCGCGCTGCTGGTCGTCAGCCGGGGTTTCCGGGTAATCCGGCAGCGGATAGCCCTGGTCCTGCAGTTCCTTGATGGCCGCCTTCAGCTGCGGCACCGAAGCGGAGATGTTCGGCAGCTTGATGATGTTGGCGTCCGGGGTGGTCGCCAGCTGGCCCAGCTCGGCCAGGTCGTCGCTGACCTTCTGCGCGTCGCTCAGCAGCTCAGGGAACAGCGACAGGATGCGGCCGGACAGCGAGATGTCACGGGTTTCCACCACGATGCCGGCAGTGGCGGTGTAGGCACCAACGATCGGCAGCAGCGACTGGGTGGCCAGGAACGGTGCTTCGTCGGTCAGCGTGTAGAGGATCTTGGACATGGGGGACTTGGACTCTGTAGCAATGCTCAGGGGAAGGCCGGCGCCAGCGCCGGGCCACGTGCAACCGTGTCACTTCCCCCGCCGCCGTCAGGGTGGGCGCGCGGCGGGGAAACCCCTGCATTGTCGCGTTTTCAGCCGCGCGGGGCAAAGCCGTGCCATACGCAGCGGTACTGGACCGCTGTGTTTCGTCGTTGGCTCGCTTCCGGTCTGGAAGCTGAGGCTTGATGGCTAGTTCGACTTCGCGCTCGTGGAGGAACGCATGACCCATTCCGACAATCGCGGCCCCCACTCGGCACGCCTTGGACAGGTCAATGTCTGTGAGCGCTTGCTTTGCTGGAAGTTGCAGATGCGCAATCCCCCAACGACGGCGGCCAGGCTGGCGAGTTCATCAGCCGTCGCTGCAGAGCCGCGGATGTGCAGCGAACCGGCGCCAGACGATCCGGGTCGAACGTAGACGTCGTACCGGGTGGAACCTCCTTCCGCCCTTGCATACCCCGACACGACATATCCGCCGTCCGTGAAGCGCAGATCCGGCGTGCTTCCTGACGCAGGCTTTTCGGGGGCATCGCCCTCGTAGATCAAGGCGACTTCCCTACCTTCATACCTGATTCGGTGCAGACCAAAGTCAACGGGTGCCTCGTAGGTCACGGACATGCCTGTCGGCACGCGCAGGCAGGCGCCGTACAGAAAGTGGTCGCAGCTGTAGCTCCACAGGCTAGATTCCTGGGCCCACGAGGTGAGCGGGCACAAGAAAGCGAAGAAAACCAAAATGCGTGCAAGCATCTCAACGCTCCCGTTTTTGAACCGCCGAATCGCCTTCCACAATTCCACCGATGGTATGGCTGTCAACCACACCGGGAACCCTATTCATGATTCCGTCGCCACGTGCAGGATTGGGCAGCCCCGTCGTCTTGTCATAAAGATCATCCACACCGCCAAGATGTGACACTTCATGAGGAACAACACCCTTGTCAAATCTATCCAGGACATTGATCTCGCCCTTCTTTCCGCCCAACTCCGCGAAACTCCGTCCGCTGCGGTGGGAGGTTTCCCCGTTGACAAGCTTTAGCTCATTACGGGCGGCCCGCGGAGTGCTTCCGAGTATCGCCCAATAAAAAAGGACGCAGCCTCGCGGCTGCGTCCATCGTGAGCCCTGCCGGGAGAGAGTCGGCAGGACTTACTTGACCTCGAACTCCTGCGGCGTTCCGGCCGCCTTGCCATCGACGGTGACTTCGGCGCGGTACTTGCCGGCCGGCCAGCCCTTTGCATTCTTGAACGTGACGTTGGTGGTTTCCGCACCACTGGTGTTCAGGGTGGCGTTCTGTTCGCCGGCCACCTGGCCGTCCTGGTAGGTCAGCTTCGCGCCAACGGTGACGTTGTTGGCGGCACCGTCGGTCTTGACCGAGACGATGACGTCATCCTTCGGTGCGAACAATGCCGTCGTTGCAACCGACTTGTCGGCGGCTGCGGTCTTGCCGACGGTGACGGCCGAGACGCTGACGGCAGCGGCTTCTGCCATCGGCGGCGGTGCGCCGGTCATCGGCGCCGGTGCTGCCGGTTCGGCCGGAGCGGTCGCTGCCGGGGCGGCGTTGCTGTCGGTCGACTCTTCTTTCTTCTTGCAACCGACCAGGGCAACGCTGCCCAGCAGGGCGGCAATCAGGGCGGTCTGGAGCGGGGTGGTCTTGATCATTCGGGGTTCCTCCCAGGGATTGTCGGACGGCGTTCGATCGCCGTTTACTTCGGCGGCAGTTTCAGGGTCTGGCCCGGGAAGATCTTGTCCGGGTCGTCAAGCACATCGCGATTGGCTTCGAAGATCTTCTTCCAGGCATTGGCGTCGCCCAGATGCTGCTTGGCGATCTTCGACAACGAGTCACCCTTCTGCACGGTGTAGGTGCCGCCGCTGACGACGTCTGCGGTGCTGTCCACCGAAGCGCTGACGCCAGAGAAGTCCGCCTTCGGCACCTGCTCGGCGGTACTGTCGACGCTGCCACTGACGCCGGAGAAATCGGCTTTCTTCTCGGTACTCATCCACAACTCCCGTCTGCATGACTACGTGGTTCGCACGGTGCCATGGCGGTTGTTAAATGGGGATGGTGCAGATGTGAAGCCGCCCCCGGGGGCGGCTGAACAATCGGGAGAGACGGTGCCCGGTAGTGCCGGCCGCTGGCCGGCTTGCGCTGGCCCTGGATGCGGGCTCCCTGCGGTTGCCGGCCAGCGGCCGGCACTACCCGTAACCGCCTGCGGCGGTTATTGCCGCAGTTCGCGGTAGGTCGCGGCCGGGGCAGCGATGCCGGGGCTGGCGCGCCAGGGATTGATGTCCAGGCCACCACGGCGGGTATAGCGGGCCTCCACTTCCAGCCACTGCGGCTGGCAGCGGGCGGACACTTCGCTGAAGATCCGCTCAACGCACTGCTCGTGGAACTCGGCGTGCTCGCGGTAGCTGACCAGGTAGCGCAGCAGGCCCGCGCGGTCGATCTTCGGCCCACGGTAACGCAGGCTGACCGTTGCCCAGTCCGGCTGGCCGGTGACCGGGCAGTTGGACTTCAGCAGCGACGAGACCAGGGTCTCCTCCACCACCTCGCCCGCGTCGGCAGTCAGAAAGTCCGCCTGCGGCGGGCCGTAGCAGTCGATCTCCACATCCAGCCCGTCGATGGATTCACCGAGCGGCGTCTCACGCAGGCCCGGCAGGCCGAACTCGATCTGGACCGGCGCACCGGCGCAGGCAGACAGGTCGTCGACGATGCGCGCGCGCAGTGCCTCGGCGCTGTCGATACGGGTGCTGTTGAGGGAATTCAGGTACAGCTTGAACGACTTCGATTCGATCAGCCGCGGCGAGGTGCACGGCACCTGCACGGTGGCGACGGCGACCTGCGGCTTGCCACGCGTGTCGAGCCAGCTCAGCTCGAAGGCATGCCAGCGGTCATGGCCGACGAACGGCAGCGCGGCGTCGTCGAGGCCGATCTCGGCGCGGGCACCGCTGCGGGGGATGGGAAACAGCAGGCCGGGATCGTACTGCGACGGGTAACTGACCTCGCGACCGAGGCTGGAATCCTGTGGGGTGTTCATGGGGGTCATTGTATCGCGCGGACGGCGGGTCTTCGGCCGGGCCGGCCAACGGCGGAGCCCCTCCGTGGTGGGTGGGTCGCAGGAAGCCCCGACTCCCGGATGCGGGCCGGGCGGGTGGGGCTGGCGGGGACGCCGTGAATCCGTCCCTGGAGGCTTAGCCGCGCCATCCATGGCGCGGATACCCCGCCATCCCCACCCGCCCGGCCCCCGGACACATTTCTGCCGCCGATCCACCACGGGAAAGATCAGAAAAATCAAAATCAAAAGCCGATGCTTCAGACGTTCATGACGTCCGCCGTGTCGACCAAGGTCGACACCCACCAGAAGCAGAATGTCGTTCCGACAGTTCGCGGGAAACCGTCGAAGGCGGGGTGGGTCCGGTGGCAGGGGCGTGAGCCGCATGGATGCGGCGACCGAGGCTACAGGGACGTACTTGCGCCGTCCCCTGCCACCGGACCCGCCCCGCCAACCCACAGATAGCCGGCTTCTGCCGTTGCTCCGGCTGTTGCCTTGGCCTCTGCGGGTGCAGGGCTGCAAGCCCTGCCGGAAACCCTCACCCCGCAGGAGTGCCGGCACCGTTCAAGTAATCCAGGCTCACCTGCAGCAACGCCCGCAACCCGACATCCAGCGCCTTCTCATCCAGCAGGAACTTCGGTGAATGATTCGCCGGTGCCGTCGCCGGGTCGATGCCCACGCTGGTCGAACCGACGAAGAAGAACATCCCCGGCACTTCCTTCGCGTACAGCGAGAAATCCTCCGCACCCATCTGCAGCGGTGGCTCGTACACGTTGTCCTTGCCCACCACCGCCTGCAGGCTCGGCAGCATCTTCGCGGTCAGCGCCGGGTCGTTCACCGTGGCCGGATTGCCCTCCGACTCGTAGATGTCCGTCACCGCCTTGGCACCGTGCGCGGCGGCGGTGTGCTCGGCCACATTGCGCAGGTCGGCGAAGATCTGCTGCCGCATGCCTTCGTCGAAGGTACGGATGGTGCCGACCATTTCCACTTCATCCGGAATGATGTTGTAGCGGATGCCCCCGTTGATCGCGCCGAAGGTCAGTACCGCCGGCTGCTTGGACAGGTTCGCGCGGCGGCTGACGATGGTCTGCGCGGTGCCGACCAGGTCGGCGGTGGCGACGATCGGATCAACACCATTCCACGGCGCCGAGCCATGCGTCTGGCGACCGATCACCTTGATCCCGAAACGATCCGAGGCGGCCATCAGCGGGCCACCGCGCACCGCGATCTGCCCAGCCTGCACGCTGGAGAACACATGCAGGCCAAACACGGCTTCCGGCTTGAAATCAGCGAACAGGCCTTCCTTCAGCATCAGCGCGGCGCCACCCTCTTCCGGCGGCGGTGCGCCCTCCTCGGCCGGCTGGAAGATCAGCATCACCTGGCCCGGCAGGTCCTTCTTCATCGCGACCAGTGCTTCGGCCACGCCGAGCAGGGTGGCGGTATGCGCGTCATGGCCGCAGGCATGCATCACGCCCACCGTCTGCCCGCGGTACTGGTCAGTGGCCTTCGAGGCGAACGGCAGGCCGGTCTGCTCGGTCACCGGCAACGCGTCCATGTCGGCGCGCAGCGCGATCTTCGGGCCTGGCTTTCCGCCTTCGATGATCGCCACCACGCCGTGATGGGCGATGCCGGTCTTCGGCTTCAAGCCCATCGCACGCAGGCGCTTGGCGACCTCGGCCGAGGTGCGTGCCTCGCGGTTGGACAACTCCGGATGCTGGTGGAAGTCGCGGCGCCATTCGACCACCTTGGCCTGCAGCCGCTGCGCGGCGGCGGTCACCTCCGGGCGTTGCCCGTCCTGGGCGTGGGCAAGAGCCGGCAGGGCCAGCAGCAGGGCGGACAGCAGCAACGAACGGCGCATCACGATCTCCACGGCAGGGGGTTCCAGCTGAATGTAGGGCAACACCGCCGCTACGGGAACCTCCGCGGCCGGATCCGGTCTTAGCGCCCGTCCCATCCGTCATGCAGGAAACGTGATGTGGCGCAGGTATGCTTTGCGCATTGCCAACCGGGGCCGTGCCCCGTCCAGCCCTCTTGGAGTCCTTGAATGTCACGTGTTTGGAAGATCGTGCTGCTGGTCGTGGCGGTACTGGTGCTGGCCGTGGTCGGCCTGCGCGTACTCGGCGGGGGCAAGGACAAGGCCGGTAGCCCGGCGGCAGCTGCGCGCCAGGGCGGTGAAGACCCGGATGCCGGCCCGGTGCCGGTGACCGTGGTGGATGCGGCACGCCAGGACGTGCCGGTCTATGCCAGCGCGCTGGGTACGGTGACCGCAATGAACACCGTCACCGTCAGCCCGCAGGTTGGCGGCCAGCTGATGAGCCTGAATTTCCGCGAAGGCCAGGAAGTGAAGAAGGGCGATGTGCTGGCGGTGATCGACCCGCGCACCGCCCAGGCCAGCTATGACCAGGCCGTGGCCTCCAAGCGCCAGAACGAGGCGCTGCTGGCCACCGCGCGTTCCAACTACCAGCGCTCGAACGCGCCGGAGTATCGCCAGTTCGTCGCCAAGACCGATCTGGATACACAGCGAAACCAAGTGGCACAGTACGAAAGCGCAGTCGCGGCGAACGAGGCCAGCATGCGCTCGGCGCAGGTGCAGCTGCAGTACACCAAGGTCACCGCGCCGATCACCGGCATCGCCGGTATCCGCGCGGTCGACGCCGGCAACGTGGTCAACGCCGGCACCGCGCTGGTCACGCTGACCCAGATCCATCCGATCCACGTGCTGTTCAACCTGCCCGAGCGCCAGCTCGGCGATGTGCGCCAGGCACAGGCCGCCGGTGCGGTACCCGTCGCGGCACTGGACCGCGCCGATTCGCACGTGCTGTCCGGCGACGGCAAGCTCGACGTGGTCGACAACCTGATCAGTGCCGACAGCGGCACGTTCAAGGCGCGCGCGATCTTCGACAACACCGACAACGGCCTGTGGCCGGGCCAGTTCGTCAACGTGCGCATGCAGCTGCGCACGATTGCCGGTGGCGTGGTCATTCCGACCCAGGCGGTGCTGCGTGGCCCGGACGGCGAGTACGTCTATGTGGTGCAGGGCGACAACACGGTGAAGATGCAGACCGTGCGCAGCGGCGTGGAAGTGGGTGACAGCCAGGTGCAGATCGCCGAGGGCCTGAAGGGCGGCGAGCGGGTGGTCAGTGAAGGCCAGTTCCGCTTGAAGCCGGGCAGCAAGGTCACCGCGCTGAAGCCGGGCGAAACCCCGGCGGTGCCGAGCGAAGCCGAGCTGAAGGCCGCCGAGCAGAAGAACGGCGGCGGTGGCCGTCGTGGCGGCGGCCCGCGCTGAGCGCAGGCTACCGACCTCCCTCGCGCCGGCAAGCCTGCCGGCGCCGACATTGAAGTGCCAGCAAGGATCAGTCCGTGGGCTTTTCGACGATCTTCATCCGCCGCCCCATCGCCACCTCGCTGCTGATGGCGGGCCTGTTGCTGCTGGGCATCCTCGGTTACCGCAAGCTGCCGGTGTCGGCGCTGCCGGAAATCGATGCGCCCAGCCTGGTGGTCACCACCCAGTACCCCGGCGCCAACGCCACCACCATGGCCTCGCTGGTCACCACGCCGCTGGAGCGCCAGTTCGGGCAGATCTCCGGGCTGGAGCTGATGACCTCCGACTCGTCGGCCGGGTTGTCCACGATCATCCTGCAGTTCTCGATGGACCGGAACATCGACATTGCCGCGCAGGACGTGCAGGCGGCGATCCGCCAGGCCACGCTGCCCTCGTCGCTGCCCTACCAGCCGGTCTACAACCGGGTGAATCCGGCCGACGCGGCCATCGTCACCCTGAAACTGACCTCTGACACGCGCCCGCTGCGCGACGTCAACAACTACGCCGACTCGATCCTGGCCCAGCGACTGTCGCAGGTGCAGGGCGTGGGCCTGGTCTCGATCGCCGGCAACGTGCGCCCGGCCGTGCGCATCCAGGTCAATCCGGCCCAGCTGTCGAACATGGGCCTGACCCTGGAGCAGCTGCGCAGCGCGCTGACCCAGGCCAACGTCAACGCGCCGAAGGGTTCGCTGAACGGCAAGACCCAGTCCTACAGCATTGGTACCAACGACCAGCTCACCAGTGCCGCCGAGTACCGCGACACCATCATCAGCTACAAGAACGGACGTCCCGTGCGTTTGTCCGACGTGGCCGAAGTGGTTGATGGCGTGGAGAACGACCAGCTGGCCGCCTGGGCCGATGGCAAGCCGGCGGTGCTGCTGGAAGTGCGCCGCCAGCCCGGCGCCAACATCGTGCAGACCGTCGAGCGCATCCGCGCGATCCTGCCGCAGCTGCAGGGCGTGCTGCCAGCCGACGTGCACCTGGAGATCTTCAACGACCGTACCGAGACCATCCGCGCCTCGGTGCATGAGGTGCAGTTCACCCTGATCCTGACCATCGGACTGGTGGTGGCGGTGATCTTCGTGTTCCTGCGCCGCCTGTGGGCCACGATCATTCCCTCGGTGGCGGTGCCGTTGTCGCTGGCCGGCACCTTCGCGGTGATGGCCTTTGCCGGCATGTCGCTGGACAACCTCTCGCTGATGGCGCTGGTGGTGGCCACCGGCTTCGTGGTCGACGACGCGATCGTGATGATCGAGAACATCGTGCGTTACATCGAGCAGGGCAAGAGTGGCAAGGAAGCGGCCGAAATCGGTGCGCGCCAGATCGGCTTCACCGTGCTGTCGCTGACCGTTTCGCTGGTGGCGGTGTTCCTGCCGCTGCTGCTGATGCCCGGCGTCACCGGCCGCCTGTTCCACGAGTTCGCGTGGGTGCTGAGCATCGCCGTCGTGCTGTCGATGCTGATCTCGCTGACGCTGACCCCGATGATGTGCGCCTACCTGCTCAAGCCCGACGCCTTGCCCGAAGGCGAGGACGCACATGAGCGTGCGGCGGCGGCCGGCAAGCAGAACCTGTGGACGCGCACCGTCGGCCTGTACGAGCGCAGTCTGGACTGGGTGCTGGACCACCAGCGCCTGACCCTGGCCGTGGCCGGCGGCGCACTGGTGCTGACCGTGCTGCTGTACGTGCTGATTCCCAAGGGCCTGCTGCCCGAACAGGACACCGGCCTGATCACCGGCGTGGTCCAGGCTGACCAGAACATCGCCTTCCCGCAGATGGAGCAGCGCACCAAGCAGGTGGCCGAAGCGCTGCGCCAGGACCCGGACGTGACCGGCGTGTCAGCCTTCATCGGCGCGGGCAGCATGAACCCCACGCTCAACCAGGGCCAGCTGTCGATCGTGCTGAAGGAACGCGGCGAGCGCGACGGCCTGGACAAGATCCTGCCGCGCCTGCAGAAGGCGGTGGCCGGCATTCCGGGCGTGGCCCTGTACCTGAAGCCGGTCCAGGACGTGACGCTGGATACCCGCGTGGCCGCCACCGAGTACCAGTACTCGCTGTCGGACGTCGATCCGGCGACCGTGGCCACCCAGGCCACACGCCTGACCGAAGCGCTGCGCAAGCGCCCGGAACTGACCGACGTCGACAACAACCTGTCCAACCAGGGCCGCGCGCTTGAACTGAACATCGACCGCGACAAGGCCAGCGTGCTGGGCGTGCCGATGCAGACCATCGACGACACCCTCTACGATGCGTTCGGCCAGCGCCAGATCTCGACCATCTTCACCGAACTCAACCAGTATCGGGTTGTGCTGGAAGTGGCGCCGGAGTTCCGCACCAGCACCGCGCTGATGGAACAGCTGGCCGTTGCCTCCAATGGTGCCGGTGCACTGACCGGCACCAATGCCACCAGTTTCGGCCAGGTCACCTCGTCGAACTCATCGACGGCTACCGGCATCGGCGCGCAGAACACCGGCATCACCGTCGGCGCGGGCAGCATCATTCCGCTGTCGGCACTGGCCGAAGGCAAGGTCAGCAGTGCACCGCTGGTGGTCAGCCACCAGCAGCAGCTGCCGGCAGTGACGGTCTCGTTCAACGTGGCGCCGGGCTATTCGCTGTCCGAAGCCGTGCGTGCAATCCAGGAGACCAAGGACAGCCTGGACATGCCCACCCACCTGCATGCCGAATTCATCGGCAAGGCCGCCGAATTCACCGGCAGCCAGACCGATGTGGTGTGGCTGCTGCTGGCCTCGCTGGTGGTGATCTACATCGTGCTGGGCGTGCTCTACGAGAGCTACATTCACCCGATCACGATCATCTCCACGCTGCCGCCGGCCGGTGTCGGCGCGCTGCTGGCACTGATGCTGTGCGGGCTGAGCCTGTCGGTGGATGGCATCGTCGGCATCGTGCTGCTGATCGGCATCGTCAAGAAGAACGGCATCATGATGGTGGACTTCGCGATCGAGGCGCGCCGCGCCGGCGCCAACGCGCATGAAGCGATCCGCCGCGCCTGCCTGCTGCGCTTCCGCCCGATCATGATGACCACCGCCGCGGCCATGCTCGGCGCGCTGCCGTTGGCACTGGGCACCGGCATCGGTTCGGAACTGCGCCGCCCGCTGGGCATCGCCATCGTCGGCGGCCTGCTGCTGTCGCAGCTGGTGACCCTGTACACCACGCCGGTGATCTACCTGTATATGGAGCGCTTCTCCGAATGGCTGGCCCGCCGCCGCGAGCAGCGCGCACTGCGCGACGGTTCGCTGCAGGAGCCGCAGGCATGATCCACGCCCCGCTGCCGCGGGGGGCCGCACGATGAACCTGTCCGGCCCCTTCATCCGCCGCCCGATCGGCACCGCGCTACTGGCCATCGGCCTGTTCATGGTCGGCCTGATCTGCTACCTGCGGCTGGGCGTGTCGGCGCTGCCGAACATCGAGATCCCGGTGATCTTCGTGCACGCCAGCCAGTCCGGTGCCGATGCGGCAACCATGGCCTCCACGGTCACCGCGCCGCTGGAACGTCATCTCGGCCAGCTGCCGGGCATCGACCGCATGCGCTCGTCGAGCTCGGAAGGCAGCTCGCTGGTGTTCATGATCTTCCAGAGCGGCCACAACATCGATTCGGCCGCGCTGGACGTACAGACCGCGATCAACTCGGCACAGGCCGACCTGCCTTCGGGCATGGGCTCGCCGATGTACCAGAAGGCGAACCCGAACGACGACCCGGTGATCGCCATCGCGCTCACCTCGCAGACGCAGTCGGCCGATGAGCTGTACAACGTGGCCGACTCGCTGCTGGCGCAGCGCATCCGCCAGATCAGCGGTGTTGCTTCGGTCGACATCGCCGGTGCCTCGACGCCGGCGGTACGCGTGGACGTCAACCTGCGCCTGATGAACGCACTCGGCCTGACCGCCGACGACCTGCGCAACGCCGTGCGCGCGGCCAACGTGACCTCGCCCACCGGCTTCCTCAGCGATGGCAACACCACCACCGCGATCATCGCCAACGATTCGGTGGCACGCGCCGCCGACTTCGCCGACCTGGTGGTCAAGACCCAGGGCGATGGCCGGGTGATCCGGCTGAAGGACATCGCCAACGTCTACGACGGCCAGCAGGATGCCTACCAGGCGGCGTGGTTCGACCACAAGCCGGCGGTGGTGATGTACGTGTTCACCCGCGCCGGCGCCAACATCGTGGAGACCGTGGACCGGGTCAAGGCACAGATTCCCGCCCTGCGCGACTATCTGCAGCCGGGTACAACGATGACGCCGTACTTCGACCGTACGCCGACCATCCGCTCGTCGCTGCATGAAGTGCAGATCACTCTGCTGATCAGCCTGGCGATGGTGGTGCTGACCATGGCGCTGTTCCTGCGCCGGCTGGCACCCACGCTGATCGCCGCAGTGACCGTGCCGCTGTCGCTGGCCGGTGCCGCGCTGGTGATGTACGTGATGGGTTTCACCCTGAACAATCTGAGCCTGCTGGCGCTGGTGATCGCGATCGGCTTCGTGGTCGACGATGCGATCGTGGTGATCGAAAACATCATGCGCCACCTCGACGAGGGCATGCCGCGCATGCAGGCGGCGCTGACCGGTGCACGCGAGATCGGATTCACCATCGTCTCGATCACCGCCTCGCTGGTGGCGGTGTTCATCCCGCTGCTGTTCGCCAGCGGCATGATGGGCGCGTTCTTCCGCGAGTTCACCGTCACCCTGGTGGCGGCCATCGTGGTCTCGATGATCGTCTCGCTGACCCTGACCCCGGCGCTGTGCAGCCGCTTCCTCAGCGCCCACGACCACACGGCGCCGCCGTCGCGCTTCGGCCGTTGGCTGGATGCCGGCCACGAGCGCATGCTGCGCATCTACACCGTGTTCCTGGATTTCTCTCTGCGCCATGCGCTGCTGCTGTCGCTGACGCCGCTGCTGCTGATCGGTGCCACCGTCTTCCTGTTCGGCGCGGTGAAGAAGGGCGCGTTCCCGCCGCAGGACACCGGCCTGATCTGGGGCCGCGCCAACTCCAGCGCCACCGTATCCTTCGAGGACATGGTCGCCCGCCAGCGCCGCATCACCGACATGCTGATGGCCGACCCGGCGGTGAAGACCGTGGGTGTGCGCCTGGGCAGCGGTCGCCAGGGCTCCAGCGCACAGTTCAACGTCGAGCTGAAATCACGCAAGGAAGGCCGCCGCGAAACCACCGCACATGCCCTGGCGCGACTGAGCGCCAAGGCCGACCGCTACCCCGACCTGCAGCTGCGCCTGCGCGCGATCCAGGACCTGCCCAGCAACGATGGCGGTGGCTCCAGCCAGGGCGCGCAGTACCGCATCTCGCTGCAGGGCAATGACCTGGCGTCACTGCAGGAATGGCTGCCCAAGCTGCAGGCGGAGCTGAAGAAGAACCCGAAGCTGCGCGACGTCGGCACCGATGTGGACAATGCCGGGCTGCGCCAGAACATCGAGATCGACCGTGCCAAGGCCGCCCGCCTGGGTGTTTCGGTCGGCGCCATCGACGGCGCCCTGTACGGTGCGTTCGGCCAGCGCCAGATCTCGACCATCTATTCGGACATCAACCAGTACAGCGTGGTGGTCAACGCCCTGCCCTCGCAGACCGCTACTCCGGCGGCGCTGGACGAGGTGCATGTGCGTGCGCGCAACGGCGAGATGGTGCCGATCACGGCGGTGGCCAAGCAGGTGCCAGGGCTGGCGCCTTCGCAGATCACCCATGAGAACCAGTACACGACGATGGACCTCAGCTACAACCTGGCGCCGAACGTGAGCATGGGCGAGGCCAAGGCGATCATCGACGCGACCGTGGCCGGCATGCGCATGCCCGGCGACATCCGCCTGGCTGATGACGCCGGCTTCGGCTTCAACTCCGACCCCAGCGACATGCTGATCCTGGTGTTTGCCGCGATCCTGACCGTGTACCTGGTGCTGGGCATGCTGTACGAGAGCCTGATCCACCCGGTCACCATCCTGTCCACGCTGCCGGCGGCGGGCGTGGGTGCGCTGCTGGCGTTGTTCGGCACCAATACCGAACTGTCGGTGATCTCGATGATCGCGCTGGTGCTGCTGATCGGCATCGTCAAGAAGAACGCGATCATGATGATCGACTTCGCGCTGGTGGCGCAGCGCGAACATGGGCTGGCACCGCGCGAAGCGGCACGCGAGGCCAGCATCGTGCGCTTCCGCCCGATCATGATGACCACGATGGTGGCGATCCTGGCTGCTGTGCCGCTGGCGATCGGCCTCGGCGAAGGGTCCGAGCTGCGGCGTCCGCTGGGTATCGCGATGATCGGCGGCCTGCTGTTCTCGCAGAGCCTGACCCTGCTCAGCACGCCGGCGCTGTACGTGATCTTCTCCTGCCTGGCCGAGCGCTGGCGCGCACGTCGCGCACGCAGGCGCGAAGCGAAGCTGCTCAAGCGCGCGCAACGGGCGTAGAAGGGCCCATCCACGCAGGGCGTGGATCTACTGGTAGCGCCGGCCGCTGGCCGGCGTTCTCCGTACAGCCAATCTGCCGGCCAGCGGCCGGCACTACCGTGGGTGCGAATGGTGGGTACGGACCGTGGGTGCGAATGGTGGGTACGGACCGTGGGTGCGGACCGTGGGCACGGATGGTGGGTGCGAACCGTTGGTCCGCACACCTCTGGGTTTGACGTGCCGTAACGAAAAGAGAACAATTCTCATCCAGCCATGGTCCTGCGCCCCTTCGCGGCGCCCCGCTGCCATCTCCGGCCAGCCTGCGTGATCCCAGCCACTGCCCCTTCCCCCACCCGTGGGCGGATGGCCTGTGGCCGTCCGTCGAGGACCACCATCGATGCTGCCTTCCCGTTCTCCCCGCCTGGCCCTGCTGGCCATCGCCCTGTCAGCCGCCTGCGCTGCCCATGCCGAAGCGCCGGCCGTCAGCCGTAACGCCACCGATCTGGATGCGGTGAAGGTCACCGCCGAACGCACCCATACCGACGCCGGCGCACTGGGCGACCGCGCCCTGCGCGACACTCCGTTCGCGATCACCGCTGTTGGCCGCGAGCAGATCGAGCAGCGCCAGGTGGTCTCGCTGGGCGAAGCCTTCCTGCTCGACCCTTCGGTCAGCACCCAGGTCAGCGCCTATGCCAGTGGCTGGAGCTCGCCCATCCGCAACCGCGGTCTGGAGCTGAACTACGACAGCTACCGGGTCAATGGCCTGCAGGTCTCTTCCTGGGGCACCGAATGGCCGCTGGAAGTGATGGAACAGGTCGATCTGCTGAAAGGCCCGGGCGGATTCCTGTATGGCTTCGGCACCCCCGGCGGCATCGTCAACTACATCACCAAGAAGCCGACGGACACGCCCACCTTCTCCGCCCAGCTGGGCTGGCGCGAACAGGGCATCGTCAGCGGCGGCATCGACGTTGGCGGCCGCTTCGGCAACGAGCAGATGTTCGGCTACCGCTTCAACGCCTTCCAGGAAACAGGCGAGACCTTCAATGGCGGACACGTCGATCGCAAGGTTGGCGCACTGTCGCTGGACGCGCGCCTGAGCGATGCGCTCACCTGGACCTTCGACGGTGTGTTCCAGTCGCGCGACCTGCGCGAGGAATCGCCGCAGTACTACTTCCGTGGCCTGACCTCGTTGCCGCGGCCGATCGCCGGAGATACCGACAACAGCGTGCCCGGCACCTATTACGACACACGCTCCAGCCTGCTGTCGACCGGCTTGAACTGGCAGATCAACAGCGACTGGAAAGCCAGCCTGAGTTACGGCGTCACCACCTCGTGGAATGACGTCAACAAGATCTTCGCCTACATCGACGATCTCAACGGCGACTATGACGTCAACGTCTACGAACTGGGTGGCAAGAGCGAGTGGAAGCTGGCCCAGGCGATGCTGCAGGGCAGCTTCCGCACCGGCCCCCTTCAGCATCAGGTGGTGGCGGGCATCAGCCACCAGACCGGACTGGGCTGGGACCGCCCCTACGAGTGGAACCTGATTGGCCGCGCCAACCTGTACCAGCGCCATGCCATCCGCCACGACGCCGTTGGTTCGCGGGTGATGACCCGCGGCGACGAGACGGTGCAGCAGGCGGTGTTCGCAAGCGATACGGTGAACCTCGGCAGCGGCTGGTCGGTGCTGGCGGGCTGGCGCTACAACGACTTCGAAACCAAGGGGCGGTACCACACCTACCCGGTCACCCCGACCTACGCCGTGATGTTCAAGCCCAGCGAGGCGGTCACCCTCTACGCCAGCTACATCGAGTCGCTCGAAGCGGGCAGCCGCGTAGGCAACAGCTACATCAACGCCGGTGACGTGCTCGATCCCACCATCAGCAAGCAGTACGAGATCGGGGCCAAGGTCGAAGCGGCGCGTTGGAATGCGAACGTGGCCGCGTTCCGGCTGGAACGTGGTGCCAACATCGATGAGCTCACGCCGGCCGGCAAGCGCCTGGTGCAGGACGGCATCACGCTGTACGAAGGCATTGAAGCCAGTGCCGACCTGCACCTCAACGATGCACTGACCGTCGGCGGCGGCGTCACCTGGCTGGATCCGACCTACGACAAGCTGTCCCCGGGCAGCGCCGCACAGGAAGGCAACCGCACCGCCGGTGCTGCGCGCTGGAGCGGGGTACTGCACGCCACCTACCAGCTGCCGTGGGTAGACGGCTTGGAAACCTACGCCGCCGTGCGCTACTACGGCGATGTCTGGTATGACGCCGACAACACCCTGAAGCTGCCTGACTACACGCTGGTGAATGCAGGCATCGGCTATCGCCTGCTGGCGTCCGGCCATCCGGTGACCCTGCGTGCCAGCGTCGAGAACCTGGCCAACCGGAAGTACTGGTCCAACGCCGGCGCCGGCCTGCCGCGCACGTTCGCGGTGAGCGTGCGGTTCGACATGTAATGCCCGGCAAACCGGTAGTGCCGGCCTTCGGCCGGCTCCTTGCACCTCCGTCCGGGCGCATGAGAGCCGGCCAGCGGCCGGCACTACCGGGTATTCCCTCGCGGGCTGTCCCCTTCACCCCGTACCCGCAATAATGGTGGGAGACCCTTCCACCGAGCCCGCATGCCCGCCCGCGAATCCCGCCTCAGCCGCCTGTGGGCCCACGAAAAGGCCAGTTATGGCCTTCGGGTGTTCATCGCCCTGACCGCAGCGCTTGCCGTGTGCTGGCAGCTGGACGCGCTCACTGCCCTGCCCGGCGTGTTCCTCGGCATCATCGCCAGCGCCATCGCCGAGACCGATGACAACTGGTGGGGCCGTACCAAGGCGGTACTGCTGTCGCTGCTGTGCTTCTGCCTCGCCGCCGCCTCGGTGATCTGGCTGTTCCCCTGGCCAAGGATCTTCATCGGCGCGCTGGCGCTGTCCACCTTCGGGTTGACCCTGCTGGGTGCGCTCGGCGAGCGCTATGCGTCCATCGCCCAGGCCACGGTAACGCTGGCGATCTACACCATGATCGGGCTGGAGCAGCATGGCGCCAGCGACCTGCACAGCGCGCTGGACGCGGTCAGCCACCTGCTGGCCGGTGCGGTCTGGTACGGCCTGCTGTCGATCCTGTGGACCGCACTGTTCGCCAACCGTCCGGTACGCGAACGCGTGGCGCGACTGTACGTTGAACTGGGCCGCTACCTGCAGTTGAAGGCAACACTGTTCGAGCCGGTGCGCGGGGCCGACCTGCAGCGTCGCCAGCTCGACCTGGCCGAACAGAACCGGCGCGTAGTCGGTGCATTGAATGAAGCCAAGACCGCGATCCTGGCCCGCTTCGGCCGTTCCGGGCGGCCCGGCGTGAACTCCGGCCTGTACTTGCGCCTCTATTACATGGCACAGGATTTCCACGAGCGCGCCAGCTCCTCGCACTACCCCTACGGTGCGCTGGTCGATGCCTTCTTCCACAGCGATGTGCTGTACCGCTGCCAGCGCCTGCTCGACCTGCAGGGGCAGGCCTGCGCACGGCTGGGCGAGGCGATCCGCCTGCGCCGTCCGTTCGTGTATGGCGAAAGCAACCAGCAGGCCGGGCGCGACCTGGCCGATGCGCTGGCCTATCTACGCGACCAGCAGCGGCCGCAGTGGCAGCGACTGCTTGGCTCGCTGGATCTGCTGGTGCACAACCTGCGCAGCATCGAGCGCCGCCTGCTGGATGCGGAGCGCTCCGAGGCCAGCCTGGACAACGTCGATACCCGACTGCGCGACAGCAACCCGCACACCCTGCGCGAGATGGGCGTGCGCGTGCGCCAGCAGCTCACGCCCGGCTCGGTCCTGTTCCGCCACGGCCTGCGCATGGCATTGGCCCTGATCGCCGGCTTCGCGGCAATCCGCTTGTTCAATGCACAGAACGGCTCGTGGGTGCTGCTGACCATCGTGTTCGTGTGCCGCCCCAACTTCGGCGCGACCCGCCAGCGCCTTGCACAACGCATCGTCGGCACCGTGGCCGGCCTGGTGCTGACCTGGGCACTGCTGCAGCTGTTCCCGCAACTGCACGTGCAGCTGCTGATCGCGCTGCTGTCGGCGCTGCTGTTCTTCTTCACCCGCTCCGACCGCTACCTGGTGGCGTCGGCGGCGATCACGGTGATGGCCCTGACCTGCTTCAACCTGATCGGCGACGGCTTCGTGCTGATCGTGCCGCGCATGGTCGATACGCTGCTGGGTTGTGCGATCGCCGCCGCGGCCGCCTTCCTGATCCTGCCCGACTGGCAGGGCCGGCAGCTGCATCTTGTGCTGGCGCGGGTGCTGGACACCGCCGCGCGCTATCTGGATTCGGTGCTGGGCCAGTACCGCAGCGGCATGCGTGACGATCTGGCCTACCGCATCGCCCGCCGCGACATGCACAACGCCGACGCCGCGCTGTCCACCGCGTTGTCGAACATGCTGCGTGAGCCCGGCCACGTGCGCCGCAATCTGGATGCCGGCTTCCACTTCCTGGCGCTGTCCAACACACTGCTCGGGCACCTGTCGGCGCTGGGTGCGCACCGCGACCAGGTGGACAGCTACGCCGGCGATCCGCTGGCGCTGGCTGCCGGTGAGCGCGTGCGCAAGGCGCTGCAGCAGCTGGCGACGGCCCTGACCGCTCGGCAACCGGTCGCGGAAGAGGACAATGATGCCGACCGCGCGGTGGCTGCCGAACTGGAACAGATCGACGAGGCGATGCCGCCGAAGCTGCAGCTGATCCGCACGCAGATGGCGCTGGTGCTGCGGATGCTGCCGAAGGTGCGGGCGGCGGCGAATAAAGCGGTGCGCAGCCTGACCTGATCCCTCATCGCTGGTCGGACATTCCATCCACGCATGGCGTGGATCTACTGCATCGCGTGCAACCGTGCGTTGCGTATGGCGATGCATCCCGATCACGTTCCCGCGCGGATACTGGGTGATCCCCTGCCCCGGATTCCTCCATGAAGATCGAACTCACCGGCCGTACCGCGCTGGTCACCGCCTCCACCGCCGGCATCGGCCTGGCGATTGCCCAGGGCCTGGCCAACGCGGGCGCGCGGATCATTCTCAACGGCCGCAGCACCGACAGCGTCGAACGCGCCCGCCAGCGCCTGCTCGCCGCCGTTCCGGGTGCCGACGTGCTCGGCGTGGCCGCCGACCTCTCCGATGCGGCCGGCGTCGACACGCTGCTGGCAGGCCTGCCCAAGGTCGACATCCTGGTCAACAACGCCGGCATTTTCGGCCCCGAGGACTTCTTCGAGACCGAAGACGCGACCTGGGAACGTTACTGGCAGACCAACGTGATGTCCGGCGTGCGCCTGTCGCGGGCACTGCTGCCGGCGATGGTCGATGCCGGCTGGGGTCGCGTGCTGTTCATCTCGTCCGAATCGGCACGCAACATTCCGGCCGACATGATCCACTACGGTGTCAGCAAGACCGCGCAGCTGTCGCTGTCGCGCGGCCTGGCCAAGCGCGTGGCCGGCAGCGGCGTCACCGTCAACGCGGTGCTGCCCGGCCCGACCCTGTCCGACGGTTTCGCGGCGATGTTCGAAGATGAACGCCAGCGCAGCGGCAAGCCACTGGAGCAGATCGGCCGCGAGTTCGTGATGGCTCACCGGCCGTCTTCGGTGATCCAGCGCACCGCCACGGTCGAGGAAGTGGCCAACATGGTGGTGTATCTGGCCTCGCCGCAGGCCTCGGCGACCTCGGGTGCGGCGCTGCGCGTGGATGGCGGCGTGGTCGACGATATCGTCTGAGACCTATCAAGGTGTGCGGACCAACGGTCCGCACCCACAGTTGTGGGGCTTCAGTAGATCCACGCCATGCGTGGATGCATCCCGCCATGGTCCCGGCGGATAGGCAGGAATGCTAGGCTGCGCCGGTCAAGGAGGCTCCATGTCCGGTCACAACCAGTTCGCCCTGCTGCGCCAGCGCCGTTTCCTGCCGTTCTTCGTCGTCCAGGCGCTCGGAGCGTTCAACGACAACGTGTACCGGCAGGCGATCATCGGCCTGTTGTTCTATCTGGGCGTTTCGGAGGAGCAGCGTTCGCTTTACACCACGCTGGCGCCAGCCATCTTCATCCTGCCGTACTTCCTGTTCTCGGCGCTGGCCGGGCAGATCGCCGACAAACTGGAAAAATCGCGGCTGATCGTGATCACCACCACCATGGAGATCGTGATCATGTCGATGGCGGCTGTCGGTTTCATCACCGAGAACCTGCCGTTCCTGCTGGTCGCGCTGTTCTGTACCGGCATGCAGTCGACCCTGTTCGGCCCGGTAAAGTACTCGGTACTGCCCTCGGTGCTGAAACCCGAGGAACTGACGGGCGGCAACGGCCTGGTCGAGATGGGTACTTCGATCTCGATCCTGTCCGGCATGATCATCGGCGGCTCTGTGTTCCTGCTTGCGGGCAGCCACGGTCCGATCGTGGCAGCCACAGCGGTGATCGCTCTGGCCATCTGCGGCAACATCGCGGCGCGCCTGATTCCCAAGGTCGACGCCGGCGATCCGAACCTGAAGATCAACTGGAACCCCTTGCCGGAGTCGCGGGTCGTGCTGCGCATGGCACGGCAGCAGAAGGCGGTGCGCAACGCCATCCTCGGGGTATCCTGGTTCTGGTTCGTCGGTACCGTGCTGACATCGCAGCTGCCCAATTACGCGTTGGCCAACCTCGGCGGCGAACCCAAGCTGTATCTGTTCGCCCTGGCCCTGTTCTCGGTCGGCACCGGCGTTGGCTCGTTGCTGTGCGAGAAGCTGTCGGCACGCACGGTGGAAATCGGCCTGGTGCCGCTGGGTGCGTTCGGCATGACCGCGTTCCTGCTCGACCTGTATTTCGCCCGCAGTGGCGAAGCGACCGTGCACGGACTGACCATCGGGACGTTCCTGCAGCAGCCGGGCAGCATCCGCATCGTCATCGACCTGATCGGCATCGGCCTGTTCACCGGCATCTTCGTGGTGCCGCTGTTCGCGCTGATCCAGAGCCGCACGCCGAAGGCGCAGATGTCGCGCGTGTTTGCGGCGCTGAACATCCAGAACTCCGGCTTCATCGTCGGCGCAGCCCTGCTGTCGCTGGCCGCGCACAAGCTGCTGCACTGGTCCATCCCGCAGCAGTTCCTGGCGCTGGCCATCGCCAACGCACTGGTGGCGATCTACATCTTCACCATCGTCCCCGAATTCCTGATGCGCTTCCTCAGCTGGCTGATGGTGCGCACCCTGTACCGCCTGCGCCCGCACGGCATCGAGGCCAACGTGCCGGACGAGGGCGCCGCGCTGCTGGTCTGCAACCATGTCAGCTACATGGACGCACTGATCCTGTCGGCGACGATCCCGCGCCCGGTGCGCTTCGTCATGTACTACAAGATCTTCAACATCCCGGTGATGCGCTGGATCTTCCGGACCGCCAAGGCGATCCCGATCGCCGGTGCGCGCGAAGACCCGGCGCTGATGCAGCGCGCGTTCGATGACATCGACGCTGCGCTGGCCGAAGGCGAGCTGGTCTGCATCTTCCCGGAAGGCGCGCTGACCAAGGATGGTGCGATGGCACCGTTCAAGTCCGGTGTCGAGAAGATCCTCGAACGGCGGCCGGTGCCGGTGGTGCCGATGGCGCTGCGCGGCATGTGGTCGAGCATGTGGAGCCGGCGCGACAGCCGCCTGGGCCGCATGCGCGTGCCGCGCCGTTTCCGCGCCACCGTCGAGGTGGTGGCGGCAGCGGCCGTGGATGGCCACAGCACCAGCGCGCCGGTGCTGGAGGCCCAGGTGCGGGCCCTGCGCGGCGATCACGCCTGACGAGATGGGCCCGCCGAGCGGGCCCAGCGGACTCCCCCACATACGTCACCGTCCAGTGGTGTACGCGACATGTCGTGACTGTAAACGCATACATGCAACGCAGGTTGCGGTAGATTACGCACCCACAGGGGGGAGGTCCGGCCGATTCATCATGGCCGGCCACCAAGGAATGGAGTCTCGCTTTGAATCAACCACCACCGCTCAGCCGTCCGGTCTACATCCCCAACCATCTGGTCTGGGCGATCCTGACGACGCTGTTCTGCTGCCTGCCGTTGGGCGTGGTGTCGATCGTGTACGCCTCCCAGGTCGATGGCCGCCGCGCGGCCGGCGACCTGCCGGGGGCCTACAGTGCGTCGCGCAAGGCGGGCTGGTGGGCGGTGGCTTCGGCCGTGGCCCTGCCGGTCCTGTTGCTGTTGTGGTTCGGGCTGTTCGGCGGCTTGGCCGTACTGGGCGCTCTTTCCGACCAATGATTCACCACCACCACCCATCAAGGAGCTTGAACCCATGAATACTGCTACTCCGCAGGTCCCGAACAACCTGGTCTGGGCGATCCTGACCACCCTGTTCTGCTGCCTGCCGGCCGGCATCGTGTCGATCGTCTACGCCGCCCAGGTCAACGGCAAGCTGGCGGCCGGCGACATCGCCGGCGCCCAGGACTCCGCCGCCAAGGCCAAGAAGTGGGCCATGTGGTCGGCCATCGCCTGGGTCGTGCTGGTCGTGCTGTACGTGCTGTTCTTCGTTGTGCTCGGCGGCATGGGCGCGATGAGCAACGGCAACTACTGATACGCCTGGACGGATCCGGCGCCTGCGCCGGATCCGTTGTTGCATGTCCGCGCTTCCCGCTCGTTCCCGACTCGCCCGCTGGGCACCGCTGCTGGTTTCCGCCGGCCTGGCCGTGGGTGCCACGGTGGTGCTGCGCAACGTCAATCCGTATGTCGCCGGCAATCCCCTGCCGAGCTGCCCGCTGTACGCGCTGACCGGCCTGTACTGCCCGGGCTGTGGCAGCACGCGCTGCCTGTATTCCCTGGTCCACTTCGACCTGCCCGGCGCGATGGCGATGAACCCGCTGCTGGTCATCAGCTTGCCGTTCCTGTTGTTGATGCTGCTGAACATCGCCGGCATCCGCCCGCGTGTGCTCGACCCGCTGATGCGGGTGCTGGCCAATCCCGTGTTCTGGCTCTGGGTGCTGCCCGGGTATGCGCTGCTGCGCAATCTGCCGTGGGCACCGTTCACTGCACTGGCACCGATCTAGGTTTCCAGCCAACGGCGCAGCCCCTCGTGGTGGGCGGCGTTTGTCGATCATGGGGTTGGCCGGGCGGGATGGGTTTGCGGGGGACGCCGTGAATCCGTCCGTGGAGGCTTGGCCGCGGCTTGCTCGTGTGCGCTGTCCTGCGCACACGGCAAGACCGGGGTTGAGCCTCCTGCCCAACCCGCCCGAGGCATGCCTCGGGCCCATGCCGCGGACACCCCCGCAAACCCATCCCGCCCGGCCACGGACAGTTTCCGTGCGCGTCCACCACGGAAAAGAAAGAGAAGATCAAAAGCGGAAGCGGATCGCTTCGCTCTGCATCCACGCATGGCGTGGATCTACCGTGTCGACCAAGGTCGACACCTACCAACAGCCGCGGGAATCTGTCGAAGGCGGGGTGGGTCGGATGGCGGGGGTGTGAGCCGCATGGATGCGGCGACCAAGCCTCCATGGACGGATTCACGGCGTCCCCCGCCATCCGATCCACCCCGCCAGCCCGCAGCAATCCTGCCGTTGCCGTTGCCGTTGCTGTTGCTGTTGCCTCTGCAGGTGCAGGGCTGCAAGCCCTGCAAAGCAACTACGTCACCCAGCCTGCAATCACCAGCAGGGCCAGGATCGCCAGCCACAGCAGCAGCATCCGCCACACCAGGCTCATCGCATCCCGCAGGTCCGGCAACCGCTGCCACACCGGCAACAGCCCCGCCTCGGTGTAATCGTGCGCATCCTCGCGCAGCTCGGCATTGACGCTGGCCCGCGCCACCGCGCCGAGGAAGCCGATGTTGCCGGCCAGGCGCTCGCCGTGGGCCTGGCGCCAGGCCTTCCACGCCGTATCGAAGTTGCCCACCAGCGCCATCGAAAATGCCATCAGCTGCGCCACCGGCCACTCGATCCAGCCCAGCAGGCGCTGCGCCAGCGCCAGCGGCTCCACCGGCACGCGGGCACGCATCGGGCTTTCCGCCATCAGCGCCAGCAGCCGGTAACCGAGAGCACCGGCCGGGCCCAGCAGCAGGAACCAGAACAGCACCGCGAACCAGCGCCGCAAGGCGTTGAGCACGGTTGCCTCGACCAGTGACGGAATGTCCTCGCGCAGGCTGCCACCGGCCGCCTGCAGGTTACGCACCGCGGCCTGGCGCGTCGCCGCGTCATCGGCATCGATGATCGCTTCGATATCGCGGTCCAGATCGCGCGGGCCCCAGCACCACGCCAGCACCGCCACGCCCAGCAGCAGCGACGGCAGGCCGAACAGCACCCCACGCAGCAACCACGCCAGCAGCGCCATCAGCAGCAGCGGCGGCAGCAGTGCCAGGGCAACGCCGGCCGGCCCCTGCCAGGCCTTGCCACCGCGCGCGTCCAGCCAGCCCAGCCAACGCCGGAAGCCGTCGAAACGGCGCAGCGAGGCGGCAGCGGCCGGGGCAACATGGCCCAGGGCCAGTGCCACCAGCACGGCGGCCAGAGTGGTGAACATGGCAGGTCTCCCTACGAAACAGAACGCTCGGCGTCGCTACCTTACCTGTCGCAGCGGCGCCCTCAGCGGTGAACCGGACTGTAACCCGGGCCGTGTTCAGGTGGCGGCAATACAGGCGCCACCGTCAGCCCCGCTCAGCCCTTCTGCTGCCGGTACCAGTGTTCGATCAGGCCGCGCGAAATCGAGATCGGCGGCGACAGGCGGATGCCCTGGCCATCGTCCTCCACATCGCGTGCCAGTGCCGCGCCGACCTCGTCGGCACTGAACCAACGCGCATCTTCCAGCTCGCCATCCACGGTCGGCAGGTCATCCTGCGCCTGTGCACGGAAACCGATCATCAGCGCACCCGGGAACGGCCACGGCTGCGAACCGAGGTACTGGCAGGCGGTCACCCGTACCTTGCTCTCCTCGTGCACTTCACGCACCACGGTCTGCTCGAAGGTCTCGCCGGGTTCGACGAAGCCGGCCAGCACCGAGTAACGCCGCGGTGCCCAGTTCGACTGCCGGCCCAGCAGCAGCCGGCCCTGGTTTTCCACGGCGACGATCACGGCGGGATCGACACGCGGGTAGTGCTCGGTGGCGCACTGCGCGCAGCGACCGACGAAGCCGCCACGGGCAAACGCCACGGCACCGCCGCACACGCCGCAGAAGCGGGTGCGCGAGTGCCAGTAGGACATGCCCCGGGCATAACTGAAGGCGGTCGCATCGGCCATCGGCCACAGCAGTGCGGCCTGGCGCAGGTCGAGGCGGCGCGGGGCCGTGACGGTAACGTTGGCGGCTTCGACCGAGAACCAGGCCTGCTCGCCACGCAGGCCAAGGAAGATCGCGGCACCGGGGCCGCCGCCGATGTCGGCGCCGGTCAGCGCCAGCGGCTGGTCGTCATCGCCGGTGAAGGCGCTGCCGTCCTGATCGAGCACGAGAATGCGCGCGCCCGGCCACAGGCGCGCCAGTGCATCGGCATCGTCGCGCAGGGCATCGGCGCGCTCCAGCGGTTCGCCAACGAAAGCGAAACCGGAAAGCGGCGAAGGAGTATTGGGCATCCGGCAAGCGTGCCGCCAATCGATGCAGGTGGCAAGTTCGGCGCTGTGCGCAATCTGCCGGTGTGGGCGTGCAGGCACAGCATCCACGCATGGCGTGGATCTACTGAGGTGCCAACCTTGGTTGGCACATTCCGGCCACAGGCCTCTTACATGCTGAAGCTGCTGCCGCAGCCGCAGGTGGTCTTGGCGTTCGGGTTGCGGATCACGAACTGGGCACCGGTCAGGCTCTCGGTGTAGTCCACCTCGGCGCCCATCAGGTACTGCAGGCTCAGCGGGTCGACCAGCAGGGTCACCCCGCTGGTCTGTACCGCCAGGTCATCCTCGGCACGGTTCTCGTCGAACTCGAACCCGTACTGGAAGCCCGAACAGCCACCGCCTTCGATGTACACGCGCAGGGCCAGGTCGGGGTTGCCCTCTTCCTGGATCAGGGATTTGACCTTGGCGGCCGCCGACTCGGTGAAGTTCAGCGGGCGCTCCAGCGACTGGTAATCGGGCGCGGCAACCGGGGTGGCGCCGGGCAGGGAGACTAGCGTGCTCATGGTGTCAGCATGGGGGTGCCGACGATGGCTTTCAAGCCATCGCCTCGGCCAGCTTGCGGCGTGCGGCGGTGTCACCCTTGCCGCCATTGGCCTCATCACCTTCCGGGGCCGGCAGGGCCGCCATCGGGGCGCTGGCATGGATCAGGCGGCCGTTCAGCTGGGCACCCGCATTCATCTCCACCACCTGGTAATGGACGTTGCCATTGACCCGCGCGCTCGGGGTCAGTTCGACCTTCTCGGTGGCATGCACGTCGCCGTCCAGGCGGCCACTGATGACCACCACCTGGGCACGGATCTCACCTTCGATCACGCCATGCTCGGCGACCGTCAGGGTCGCGCCGCTGGCGCCTTCGGCGGCGATCACCTTGCCGTGGATGCGGCCTTCCACATACAGGCCACCACTGAATTCCACATCACCGCGGATCACCACCTGGTTGCCGATCAGGGCATCCACCACCAGCTGGCCTTCACGGTTGGATTTGCTGCTTCCGAACATCTGCCTACTCCCCTTTGGCGGCCGGCGCACCGGCCTGTTTCCAGTCGAATACCTGGGTGGTACCCCCCGTACCACTCCCCAATGTCACCCGCACGCGTTGCGGGGTGAAGTCAGCCGGCAGCATCACGCTGCCGGTGAGCTGCTGGAAGTACCGGAACGAGTAATCCTGTCCCGGTACCTTGCTGCGCTGGTGCAGATCATCCCAGCTGATCGTGGCCAGCTTGCCGTTCTTGACGCCTTCCACGGTGAAACGCATCTGCCCCTGGCTGATGGCGCCGCGGTTGAGGTTCTGTGTCAGCACGGCGGTGTACTGCCAGGTGCCGGCCGCTTCCGGGCTGAACTCGATCGAATGGGTGTTCAGGCCCTTGCGCTGGCTGGTCGAACCCACCAGGCGCTCATAGAAGGCAACGTCGGCACGCAGGCCGGCGATTTCCTCATCGCGTTCGGCCAGCGAGGACTGCACCTCGGTGTTGGCGGCGCGGCTGATGCGGTCGGAGGCTTCCAGCGTGGCCTGCTTCTGGCGCAGTTCGGTCAGCTGCGCCTGCAACGTCTCGGCGCGCTTCTCGGCGGCCTGCAGGCGCTGGCCCTGTGCATCGCGCGGCGTGGCCATCCAGCAGCCACCCAGCACGGCCAGCACCAGGCTGAGCAGCCAGATGCCGCCGATCACCAGCAGGCGGCGACGGTCGGCCGGCGGTTGCGGCGCGCCGGGCAGGCGCACCTGCACGCGCATGGGAGGACGGTTGGTCATGGGTGGATTCCGGGGCATCGCGAGGGCGACACCGGTACGGCCCCTGTGGCAAACGACGGGCTAGTGTATGACAGGACGGGTGGGTTTCCTGCGCAGTGGCGAGCCACCGTCTGTGGCGTTCAGGCATGCCATCGTCGATAGTGTGGTCCCCTGCACAGTTCCGTCGCCGGAGCATCGCCATGACCGAAGCCCACCTGTTCGTGATCGGCATCCTGCTGGCCTGGCTGGCCGGCATCCGCGTCTACCTCACCGTGTTCGGTGTCGGCCTGGCCGGCCTGCTCGGCTGGGTCGACCTGCCGCCGGCCCTGCAGGCCACGGAATCGTGGTGGGTGCTGGGCACCTCGGCAGCGCTGGCGGTGACCGAATTCTTCGCCGACAAGATTCCCGGCGTCGACTCGGCGTGGGATCTGGTGCAGACCCTGGCACGCGTACCCGCAGGGGCCTTCCTTGCCGCAGCCACGCTGTCGCCGGATGGGCAGCTGGGCACCGGCGCACTTGCTGCCGGTGCCGGTGTCGCGCTGGCCAGCCATGGCCTGAAGGCCGGCACCCGCGCCCTGCTCAATACATCGCCCGAGCCTGCCAGCAACTGGGTGGCCTCCGCCGCCGAGGACACCGTGGTGGTCGGTGGCCTGGCCATGGCCCTGGCACACCCGTGGATCGCGCTGATCGTGGTGCTGGCCTGCAGCCTGGCCGGCGCGCTGCTGGTGTGGCTGGTCTGGCGCACCTTGTGGAAGGGCGTGCGCTGGCTGGCACGCAGTGCGTCGCCCGACAGTCCACGCCAGCCCGGTACCGGTTGATCGCCGGGCTTGTCGCATAATGGACGCGAACACCAGGAGCACCGATGGCCGCAAACGAATCCCCCGCGGGCGCCCGCCCGGGACGCGCTGAAACCCCTCCGGCCGATCATTGGCAACGCTGGACCGCTGAACCGGCGAGCGCGGTCGCCGCAGCGCCGGCCGCGGTTCCGCCGCTGGCCGCCTCCGACGCACCCGCATCGATCGGCAGCGCACCGCCGCCGTTGCCGGCCCCGGCCGTGCTGGCCGAGGCTGGCAACAACGACCAGGCGCCGCCGCCCTCCGATTCGCCCTACCGCGTGCTGATCGTCGAGGACGACCGCGCGCAGGCCCTGTTCGCACAGAGCGTGCTGCATGGCGCCGGCATGCAGGCGATCGTGCACAGCGATGCCGACGGCGCGCTGCAGGCGATCAAGGAGCATCGGCCCGACCTGATTCTGATGGACCTGCACCTGCCCGGCCTGGACGGCATGCGCCTGACCGCGCTGATCCGCCAGCAGCCTGGCCTGCAGTTGCTGCCGATCGTGTTCCTGAGCGGCGATCCGGACCCGGAACGCCAGTTCGAGGTGCTCGACAGCGGCGCCGACGATTATCTGAGCAAGCCGATCCGCCCCCGCCACCTGATCGCCGCCGTGGCCAACCGCATCCGCCGCGCACGTGCGCAGGCAGCGACCCTGCCTGGTGCTACCGGCGCACCGGCCACCAGCAATCCGGAAACCGGCCTGCCGACACGTCACCACGTGCTGCAGCAACTCAACGCCACCCTCACCCATCGCGACCGGGGCGGCGTGTTCTTCATTGAAGTGGCCAGCGCGCTGGGCCTGCGCGAACGCTATGGCTACGCCGCCTTCGAGCGCCTGATGGTGCAGGCCGGGCAGCGCCTGGCCGAGGCCGGCCATCCGCACCTGCTGGCACGCCTGAACGACAACAGCTTCCTGCTGCTGGCCCGCAATACCGATGAAGACAGCCTGGAAAGCATCGCCGCGACCCTGCGTGAGCAGCTCTCGGCACGCGCCTTCGTGATCCGTGATGATGAATCGGTGCATCTGCGCGGCGTGGTGGGTTACGCGCCGCTGTCGCCGGGCTTCGACGATGCCAACGCTGCACTGGAAGCGGTCGAGCGCACCACCCTGCAGGCACGCCTGCTCAGCGCCGGCGTGGCGGGCCACGTGCATCGCCAGGCCGTCACCGAACAGGAACACCTGGCACTGCTGGAAGGCCAGCTGGAGCTGGCCTATCAGCCGATCGTCGCCGTCGCCGGTGGCAACACCGCGCAGTACCAGCTGCTGCTGCGCCTGCGCCAGGCCGACGGCACGGTGCTGGCGGCCGGCCAGGTGATTCCCGCCGCCGAAGCGGCAGGCCGCATCGCCGACCTCGACCAGCAGGTGATGGACCATGCGCTGGGCCTGCTGGACCTGTACCGGCACGCAACGCAACCGCTGAACCTGTTCGTTTCGCAGTCGCTGCGCACCCTGCAGCGCGATGCCTTTGGCGACTGGCTGCTGGAATCGCTGCAGCAGCGTGACCTGCCCGGCAGTGCGCTGGTGATCGACGTGCGCCTGCCCGACGCGCTGATCCACACCGTGCCGCTGCAGCAGTTCTGCCAGCGCATGGCCGGCGCCGGCGTGCGCTTCTGCCTGAGCCAGTTCGAACCCAGTGGCGAAGCCGATGCACTGCTGACCCACCTGCCGCTGTCGTTCGTGCGCATGGCCGCGCGGTTCTCCAGCAGCCATTCCAACCCGGCCACGCGCGAGGAACTGCGCAAGGCGATCGAACAGGCGCATGCCGCCGGGCTGCAGATCATCGGCCAGCAGATCGAGGACCCGCAGGCCGCGGCAGCGATGTGGGTCGGCGGCGTCGATTACATCCAGGGCAACATGGTGCAGTCGGCCGGCAGTGACCTGAACTTCGACTTCCACAACGCGGTGCTCTGAGGTGCCGCTGTGGGGCGTGCTGCTGGTTGCCCTTGCTGCGGCCGTCGCACTGCTGCTGTTGGGCCTGCGCCTGCGCGCGCGCAGCCGGGCACTGGCCCAGCTGCAGCGCGAGCACAGCGCGCTGGCCGCCGAGCGCGACCAGCTGCGCCATACCACCGAACGCCAGGGCCAGCTGGAACAGCAGCTGCTGCAGGCCAAGCAGGCCGCCGAAGCGGCCGTGCTGGCCAAGGGCGAGTTCCTGGCCACGATGAGCCACGAGATCCGCACGCCGCTCAACGGCATCCTGCCGATGCTGGAGCTGATCGCGCGCGGGCCGCTGGGTGAAGACCAGCGGCAGATGCTGGCCACCGCTTCGGCCAGTTCACAGCAGCTGCTGCGCATCGTCGACGACATCCTCGACTACTCCCGGCTGGAAGCGCAGGCGCTGGAACTGGAGATCACCAGCTTCAACCTGCGCGACCTGCTCGATGGCGTGGTGCAGCTGATGCAGCGCGCCGCCGATGCCAAGGGCCTGTCCCTGGCCCTGCAGCTTGACCCATCGGTGCGCCTGCCGGTGCGCGGCGACCCGGTACGCCTGCGCCAGGTGCTGAGCAACCTGCTGGCCAATGCCATCAAGTTCACCGCCCGCGGCCAGGTGCAGCTGCGCGTGCAGCGCCTGGGCGAAGGTGCGGCCCAGCACCAGCTGCGCTTCGAGATCATCGACACCGGCATCGGCATCGATGAGGCACTGCAGGCACGCCTGTTCCAGTCCTTCAGCCAGGCCGATGCCTCGACCACGCGCATCTACGGTGGCACCGGCCTGGGCCTGGCCATCTGCAAGCGCATCATCGACCTGATGCACGGGCAGATCGGCGTGCAGTCCACGCCCGGCCAGGGCGCAACGTTCTGGTTCGAGATCCCGCTGCTGAAAGTACCCGGCGACCTGCCTGCGATGGCGCGCGCCCCCGCAGCGCTACTGTTGTTCAGCGCCGATGCAACGCTGCAGGCACGCATCGAGCGCATCGCCGCCCATCATGGGCTGCAGGTGCAGGTGCTGGCACAGCTGGATGCCGTGGTCGAGCGCCTGCGCGCTCCCGCGCGGCCCGGACAACCAGCACCGGCATGGCTGATTGTCGATTCCCGCACCCGCCGCAACGGCGAGGTCACGCTGCAGCAGGCGCTGGCCGAGCGCGGCGACGATGATGCACTGCAGGTACTGTGGCTGCAGGAAGACACGCCTGCACAACGCCCGCGCCAACGCCAGCTGCTCCCGCATTTCGATGATGCAGCCCTGCATGCACTGCTGGCGGCGCCCGCCACGCCTGCCCGCCCTGCCGCCCTGCTGGCCAATGCCGAAGACGGCTTGCCCGCACCGACGCTGCCGCCACTGCACCTGCGCGTGCTGCTGGTGGAAGACAACACGGTCAACCGGATGGTGGCCGAGCATCTGCTGCGCGTGTTCCAGTGCGAGGTGCGCAACGCCGCCGACGGCGAGCAGGCACTGGCCGCCCTGCGCGAGGGCGGCGTGGACGTGGTGCTGATGGATTGCCAGATGCCGGTGCTGGACGGCTACGCCGCCACGCGCCGCTGGCGTGCGGAAGAAACGGAAACAGGGCGCTCGCGGTTGCCGATCATCGCGATGACGGCCAACGCCATGGCCGGTGACCGCGAACGCTGCCTGCAGGCCGGCATGGACGACTACCTGTCCAAGCCGATCGCACGCGCCACCTTGCATGCGCTGTTGAGGCGCTGGGGGCAGCGATCACGCAATGTCGTAGCGTCGAGCTTGCTCTACGGCGATGCATCCGGGGCCAGTGGGATCCCGCCAGCCGAGCATGGCCCGGCTCTACAAGAGACGAAAAGCCAATCGGTGACGCAACCGGTGCTGGACCGTGATGTGCTGGACGAACTGCAGGCGGTGATCGGCGATACCGCCCTCCAGATCGTCTCGGTGTTCCTGGAGGATGCGCCGGCGATGGTGCAGCAGCTGCAGCAGGCCGCGCAGAGCAGCGACGAGCCGCGACTGCAGGCAATCGCCCACAGCCTTAAATCATCGAGTGCGAACGTGGGGGCGTTGTCGCTGTCGGCAATCGCGCAGCGGATCGAGCACGAAGCCCGTAGTGGCAGCCTGCAGCGCCCCGCGGTGGCGGTGGCGCTGCTGGTTGCCGAATTCGCCCGGGCGCGCGTGGCGCTGACGGGCTACCTGGCACAGCATCGGTAGCGTCGAGCTTGCTCGACCATCGCCATGCTGATCACAGTCGAGCAAGCTCGACGCTACGTCACTCTTCCAGCTTGCTGAGCAGGTACTTCGGCTCGCCGATACGCTCGATCAGGTCGAGCTGGGTTTCCAGCCAGTCGATGTGCTCTTCTTCCGAGTCGAGGATCTTCACGAACAGCTGGCGGCTGACGTAGTCGCCTACCGAATCGGAGTAGGCCACGGCCTCGCGCAGGGTCACCACGCCGTCGCGCTCCAGCGACAGGTCGCACTGCAGGATCTCGGTCGGGTTCTCGCCGATGCGCAGCTTGCCCAGCGCCTGGAAATTCGGCAGGCCTTCGAGGAACAGGATGCGGTCGGCAAGCATGTCGGCATGCTTCATCTCGTCGATCGATTCCTTGTACTCGTGTTCGGCCAGCTCCTTGATGCCCCAGTTCTTCAGCATCTTGGCGTGCAGGAAGTACTGGTTGATCGCGGTCAGCTCGTTGTAGAGGACCTTGTTGAGGAATTCGATGACCTTGGTGTCGCCCTTCATGGGGGTGCTCCTGCACGCTGAAAACGCAGGCACTTTAACGCCTTGCGCGCGGCCGTGAAGGAACGCGAATCGTGCGCATTGGCCTGTGCGGCCGCACGTGAAGGATGCGAAAGCGCGGCGTCAACGCGCCGCGAAAGAGACGATCAGGCGACCTGGGCCAGACCGAGGACCGGCAGCGGCAGATCGTGGGTGGCACGCGCCTTGGCCAGCAGATCGCCGGCCATGTCCAGGCAGGAACCGCAGGTGGCACCACAACCGGTACGCATGGTCAGTTCGGCCACCGTGCTGACGCCATGGCTGGCGGCTTCGCGGATCTGGTGGTCGGTGACTCCGTTGCAGATGCAGACGTACACAGGCGTGAACCGGGCTGACAGGCCAAGAGTGGCCTGTTGGCTATTCCAATGGAAACGAGAATGGTTGTCAATCAGAGACCTGAACCATTCTCGATACGGTTCAGCCGGTCACGTGGCCGGACCATCGCCGGTGGCCTTCTTCGGCCAGTAGCCGCGGGTCCGTGGGCGCTTGCGTGGGCGGTCATGCCCGGCGGTATGGCCCGGCATCCAGGCCTCCGCAGCGCTCTTGGGCATGGCGGTCACGCCCTGCCCGGCCACCCCGCGCGCCAACGGCGCCAGATGTCGCAAGGCGCGCGCATAGACGCCACGCTTGAACATCACCACGTGCTCCACCGGGTACCAGAAGTCCACCCAGCGCCAGTGGTCAAACTCGGGTGAGTCGGTGTGGTCCAGCTTCACGTGGGACTCGTCGCCGGTCAGGCGCAGCAGGAACCAGACCTGCTTCTGGCCGATGCAGACCTGCCGCTCGTTGCGGCGGATGGCCCGCGCCGGCAGCTTGTAGCGCAGCCAGCCGGGCGTTGCCCCGAGCACTTCCACGTGCTCAGGCAGCAGGCCGGTCTCTTCCTGCAGTTCACGATACATGGCCTCGACAGGCGTCTCGTCGGTATTCATGCCACCCTGCGGGAACTGCCAGCCGTCCCGGCGCACACGTCGTGCCCAGAACACCTGGCCGTCCTGCCGCATCAGCACAATGCCGACGTTCGGTCGATAGCCGTCCGGATCGATCACGATGCGGACTCCTAAAAAATCTACTGGTCGGGACTATCCCATGCCGCCTGTCGGCCCACAAGCACGATACAAAAGTGTTGACAGGGGCGATACACATCCGCAGAATAGCGGGCTCACCAAGGCTATGTAGCTCAGCCGGTTAGAGCACAGCACTCATAATGCTGGGGTCGGTGGTTCGAGTCCACCCATAGCCACCACACTGAAAATCAAGTTGTTTTTCAGCGTGAAAAGTGAGAAAATAGTTGCACGTTTTGCCCCGTCGCCAAGCGGTAAGGCACCTGACTCTGACTCAGGCATTCGGTGGTTCGAATCCATCCGGGGCAGCCAAATTAAAAGCAAAAGGCCAGATCGAAAGATCTGGCCTTTTGCTTTTAATTTGGTCGCGCATTCCACCTTATCCCCGCGCCTGTCGGCGCACCCCCTTGAACAACAAGGGGGCTCTTCTCCAGACAGAGACCGTGGTCAGGCATGCGGACCACGGGTAGTGCCGGCCGCTGGCCGGCAACCAGGAAATCCACGACCCCAGAACGACAAAAGCCCGGCCGAAGCCGGGCTTTTGCTTGTCCAACCAGCGGGCTCCCGAAGGAGCCCAACCAGGCGCGGTAGATCAGCGCTTGGAGAACTGGGTGGCGCGGCGGGCCTTGTGCAGACCGACCTTCTTACGCTCGACTTCACGGGCGTCACGGGTCATGAAGCCAGCCTTGCGCAGCTCGGACTTCAGGGTTTCGTCGTACTCGACCAGAGCACGGGCGATGCCCAGACGGATCGCACCGGCCTGGCCGGTGGTGCCGCCGCCAGCGGCGGTGACCAGGATGTCGAAGCTTTCGGTGTTCTTGGTCAGCTCGAGCGGCTGGCGCACGATCATGCGCGCGGTCTCACGACCGAAGAACTCGTCCAGCGGACGGCCATTGACGGTGATGTTGCCCGAACCCTTGCGCAGGAACACGCGAGCGGTGGAGGACTTGCGGCGGCCAGTGCCGTAGTTTTGAGTGATAGCCATGATTAGATATCCAGAACCTGCGGCTGCTGTGCGGCGTGCGGATGCTCAGTGCCGGCGTAGACCTTGAGCTTGCGGTACATCTGGCGACCCAGCGGGCCCTTCGGCAGCATGCCCTTCACGGCGATCTCGATCACGCGCTCCGGGTGGCGCTCCAGCGCCTGTGCCAGGGATTCGGTCTTCAGGTTGCCGATGTAACCGGTGAAACGGTGATACATCTTGTCCTGCAGCTTCTTGCCGGTGACGGCAATCTTTTCTGCATTGATGACGACCAGGTAGTCGCCGGTATCAACGTGCGGGGTGTAGACCGGCTTGTGCTTGCCACGCAGACGGCGGGCCAGCTCGGTGGCGAGACGGCCCAGGGTCTTGCCCTCGGCGTCGACGAGGTACCAGTCGCGCTGGACGGTCTCGTTCTTGGCAGTGAAAGTGCTCATGAAGAACTCTAGGTTAGGTCGGGCTCATTGCGGCGAAAGGCTCGCCGGAACTCTGCCACGCGTTGTGAAAAGGTGAAGCGTAAGAGGCGGGATTGTACGCAGGTCAGCCCCCCGTTGCAAGCCGTCCCTTGACCGGGTTGGCAGGGGGACGGGGTCGGGCGAGAATCGCGGGGTCTTCCGCCCCACCGTGTACCGCCATGACCGTGCTCCGCCAGATCACCCCGCTGGACCACCTGCTGACCGAGGCGCAGCGCGCCCTGGACACGGTGTTCGGCAACCCGCCGGCGGCCCGCCCCTATCCGGCTGCGGACACCGACGAGCCGGGCATGGACAGCACCGAACGCCGCCACGCGGCCGGCCTGATGCGGATCAACCACGTTGGCGAGGTCTGCGCACAGGGCCTTTACTTCGGCCAGGCGGCCGTGGCCCGCGACCCGGCCACGCGTGAACACCTGCTGGAAGCGGCCCAGGAAGAAACCGACCACCTGGCCTGGTGCGCCACCCGCCTGGGCGAACTGGACAGCCGTCCGAGCCTGTTCAACCCGCTCTGGTACGCCGGCAGCTACACCATCGGCACCCTGGCCGGGCTGCGCGGCGACGGCTGGAACCTGGGCTTCGTGGTCGAGACCGAGCGCCAGGTGGAAGCCCATCTGGACGAGCACCTGGTCGACCTGCCGGCCGGCGACCTGCGCAGCCGCGCGGTCATCGCCGTGATGAAAGAAGACGAGGCCCGCCATGCGGACCACGCCGAGCAGGCCGGCGCACGCCGCCTGCCGTTCCCGATCCCGGGCGCGATGGCGCTGGCTTCAAAGGTCATGAAGACCATCGCTTACCGGCTGTGACCGCCAGGTAGTGCCGGCCGCTGGCCGGCAACCACGCAGACGCCGCAGAAGATCCGGAGGTTGCTGGCCAGCGGCCGGCACTACCAGTTAATTGGGCGAGACCAGCTTCAGGCCGATCACACCGGCCACGATCAGGCCCACGCAGGCCAGGCGGGCCGGCGATGCGCTGTCGTTGAACAGGTAGATGCCCAGCACCGCCACGCCCATGGCGCCGATACCGGTCCATATCGCGTAGGCGGTACCGACCGGGATGCTCTTCATCGCCTGGCTCATCAGGTACAGGCTGATCAGCGCGGACACGACCGTGGCAGCGGTGGGAAGGGGTTTGCTGAAGCCTTCGGAGTACTTCATTCCGAGGGCGAAACCGATCTCGAACAGGCCGGCCAGCAGCAGGTAGATCCAGGGCATGGGTGGGGGCTCCTTACCTTTTTTGAGAAAAACGAAACGGCCCGGTGTTTTCACACCGGGCCGTGGGTCGGTACATCACCGTGGAACTGTAACGCGTGCGGGGCACTGGTTCCACGGGGCGGGTCGTCCCGCCTGGGCGGCGATGCCTGCGGGCATCGCACATGGGGCTTACTCGGACAGGTTCCGGCCGTGGAACAGCTCTTCGATCTCGCGCTTGAGCAGCGCTTCGATCTTCATGCGTTCCTTGAACGACAGGTTCTTGGCCTTTTCCTCGAACAGGTACTGGTCCAGGTCGAAGTCCTTCAGGTGCATCTTCGTGTGGAAGATGTTTTCCTGATAGACGTTGACGTCGAACATCTCGTAACGCGACTTGATGTTCTTGGCCAGGAAGTTCTGGATCGAGTTGATCTTGTGATCGATGTAGTGCTTCTTGCCCTTCACATCGCGGGTGAAGCCACGGACGCGGTAGTCCATGATCACGATGTCCGACTCGAGGCTTTCGATCAGGTAGTTCAACGCCTTCAACGGCGAAATGACGCCGCAGGTGGCCACGTCGATGTCGGCGCGGAAGGTGGCGATACCTTCCTGCGGGTGCGTTTCCGGATAGGTGTGCACGGTGATGTGCGACTTGTCCATGTGCGCGACCACGGCATCGGAGATCAGCTCCTTGCCGGCCTGCTTCTTGTCGATCACCGGTTCTTCGGAGATCAGGATGGTCACCGAGGCACCCTGCGGATCGTAGTCCTGGCGGGCCACGTTCAGGATGTTGGCGCCGATGATCTCGGCGACATCGGTCAAGATTTGAGTCAGCCTGTCGGCGTTGTACTCTTCATCGATGTATTCAATGTAACGCTGACGCTCCTCTTCGGTGCGCGCGTAACACACGTCATAGATGTTGAAGCTCAGCGCCTTGGTGAGGTTGTTGAAACCCTGCAGCCTCAGGCGAGGCAACGGCTTGACCACGGCGGTCGATTCCTGTGTAAGAAGGGAAAGGGGGAATTATGGGGCAAACTGTCCCCGGGGGGAACGTGAAGAGCGCTCACATCTGGCACACTGTTTGCCCTTAACAATTGCGCTGGTTAAGCTCCGCTATCGACCCCGTGAATCCGTTCATGCGCAGAGGGAGCGCTCCTATCGTGTCAACCGTGCGCCTAGCTAGCAGTCCACTGGCCCTGGATATCGCCACAATCGATCGTTTCCTGGCGCACAGCCACAGGCGGCGATACCCCACCCGTACCGACGTCTTCCGACCCGGTGACCCGGCGGGAACCCTGTATTACGTCATCAGCGGCTCGGTTTCGATCATGGCCGAGGAAGATGACGATCGCGAGCTGGTGCTGGGCTACTTCGGTGCCGGCGAGTTCGTCGGCGAGATGGGCCTGTTCGTTGAATCGGACCGCCGCGAGGTGATCCTGAGGACCCGTACCGCCTGCGAGCTGGCCGAAATCAGCTACGAGCGCCTCCACCAGCTGTTCCTCGGCCCGCTGTCGGCCGACGCCCCGCGCCTGCTGTACGCGCTGGGCCAGCAGATCTCCAAGCGCCTGCTCGACACCAGCCGCAAGGCCAGCCGCCTGGCATTCCTGGACGTTACCGACCGGATCGTGCGCACCCTGCACGACCTGGCGCAGGAGCCGGAGGCGATGAGCCATCCGCAGGGCAGCCAGCTGCGCGTCTCGCGCCAGGAGCTGGCCCGCCTGGTCGGCTGCTCGCGTGAAATGGCCGGCCGTGTGCTGAAGAAGCTGCAGACCGACGGCCTGCTGCATGCCCGCGGCAAGACCGTGGTGCTGTACGGCACCCGTTGACCGTTGAGCACCCGGTGGGTGCGGACCTTGGTCCGCACTCTTTCACGCGCTAGGCTCGGTACATGGAACTGAGCAGCGCATTCTGGTGGTTCATCCTCATCGGCCTGGGCGCCCAGCTGGTGGACGGCGCGCTGGGCATGGCGTTCGGCCTGGTGTCGTCGTCAGTGATGCTGGCCATGGGCATTCCGCCCGCGCAGGCCAGTGCAGCCATCCACACCGCCGAGGTGTTCACTACTGGCGCCTCCGGCGTGTCGCATCTGGTCGCCGGCAATGTCGACAAGCGCCTGTTCCTGCGCCTGGCGCTGCCCGGCGCCGTGGGCGGCGCCGTGGGTGCCTACGGCCTGACCCAGCTGCCCGGCGAGGTGATCCGCCCGCTCATCTACCTGTACCTGCTGGTGCTGGCCATCATCATCCTGGCACGTGCCGCCGGCCGCCTGATGCCCAAGGGCGAGGTCAAGCGGGTGCCCGTGCTGGGCTTCGTGGCCGGCTTCCTGGATGCCAGCGGCGGGGGCGGCTGGGGGCCGGTGGCCACCTCCACCCTGCTGGCCCGCGGCGGCCAGGCACGCACCACCATCGGCACGGTGAACGCGGCCGAGTTTGTGGTCACCCTGACAGTTTCAGCAACGTTCCTGCTGTCGATGGGGCTGCATCACCTGCAGATCGTGGCCGGCCTGCTGATCGGCGGCATGATGGCCGCGCCGGTGGCCGCACTGCTGGTGAAGCGCCTGAAGGAGCGCTGGGTGCTGGTGGCCGTGGGCGTGCTGGTGCTGGGCATCAGCCTGTTCCAGATCGGGCATGCGCTGACCGGGTATCTGGCGCGCTGAGCGCTCGCCGGGCGCAGGACCATTTGCCGGCCAGCGGCCGGCACTACCGGGACGGAGAAGGGTAGTGCCGGCCGCTGGCCGGCAGATCCGTCACCGTGCGGCGAGGTCAGGCCTTGTCGCCGCCGCGGTCCACGCAGCCCCAGTTGAGGATGCGGGTGCCGGCCGGCAGCACGCGGCGGAAGAAGTCCACCCTGCCCGGCTTCGGGTTCACCACCACCGGCGCCTTGGCGGCCAGCAGCAGCGGCAGGTCGGCGCTGCTGTCGGAGTAGGCGATATCGATGTCGCCGTAGCCGCGCTCGCGCAGCATGCGCATCTTCTCTTCGTTGTGGCAGTGGCGGGTCGGGCCGACGCCACCCAGCCGTGGGCCGACCTCGGTGCCGATCACCGGTACGTCCTGGTGGGCGACGAAGGCCAGGATCGCGCGTGCCAGCTCTGGTGGCGCGCCCGTGGCAACCACCACGCGGTCACCCTTGGCCCGATGCGCGGCGAACACCTCGAGCGCCTGTGGCAACAGCTTGGCGCGCATCTGCGCCTCGTTGCGCAGCACATAGGCGTCGATGACCTTGTTGAAATCGCGCGCACGGTGCAGGCCGAAGCTGCCGATCCACACATAGACCGAAATGCCGGTACGGCGGGTCGGCAGCAGCGCCACCATCGGCCCGGCGATCGGCGTGACCAGCAGCGCCGCCAGCATGCGCAGCGGGTTGCGCTTGATCAGCGAAGCGAACAGGTGAGTACCCGAATCGCCGTCGTAGAGGGTGTGGTCGAAATCGAAGACCACCAGCGGCGCATCGTCGCGCGGCGTCGGATAGTGCGTTTTCATGCCGCGAAGAATAGCTGACGCAGGCCCTCGCCCGGCTCTTCCACGCGCATGAAGGCTTCGCCCACCAGGAACGAGTGGATGCCGGCATCGCGCATCAGCGCCACGTCCTGCGGGCCGAGGATGCCGCTCTCGGTGACCAGCAGGCGATCGCGCGGCACCGCCTTCTGCATGTCCAGCGTGGTCTGCAGCGACACCTCGAAGGTGCGCAGGTTGCGGTTGTTGATGCCGATCATCGGTGCCGGTACCTGCAGCGCACGCTCCAGCTCGTCGATGTCGTGCACTTCCACCAGTACGTCCATGCCCAGCGACATCGCCAGTTCGGACAGCGTGGCCAACTGCGTGTCGTCCAGCGCAGCGACGATCAGCAGGATGCAGTCGGCACCCAGCACGCGCGCCTCGTACACCTGGTAGGCGTCGATCACGAAGTCCTTGCGCAGCACCGGCAGCGTGCAGGCCTCACGGGCCTGCTGCAGGTAGGCATCGGCACCCTGGAAGAAGTCCACATCGGTCAGCACCGACAGGCAGCTGGCGCCGCCGAACTCATAGCTGACGGCGATGTCGGCCGGGCGGAAATCCGGGCGGATCACACCCTTGGACGGGCTGGCCTTCTTCACCTCGGCGATCACCGCCGGATCGCCGTTGGCCACTGCCGCCTGCAGCGCGCGCACGAAGCCACGTACCGGCGGGGCGCTGGCCACGGCGGCCTGCAGGTCCTCGAGGGGACGCTGGGCACGGCGCTGGGCCACTTCTTCGGCCTTGCGGGCCAGGATCGTCTGCAGGATGTCGCTCATCGTCTTCGATTCGGTGCGGGGGCGGTGAGGACGGCCATTATCGGCCATCAAGAGGGTCAGACTGAACCGCGCGCTCAGGCAACCAGCGCGCGGGTGGTCTCTACATACTGCTGCAGGCGCTGGCGGGCGCTGCCGTTGGCGATGGCGGCACGGGCACGGGCCAGGCCGTCGCCGATGTCGCTGGCCACGCCGGCCACGTACAGCGCGGCGCCGGCGTTCAGGGCCACGATGTCCAGCGCCGGACCGGGCTGGTTGTCCAGCACGGCGCGCAGCATGGCAATGGACTGCTCCGGGCCATCCACGCGCAGGTTGCGGCTGGCCGACATGGCGATGCCGAAGTCTTCCGGGTGGATCTCGTACTCGCGTACCTTGCCGTCGCGCAGCTCGCCCACCAGGGTACCGGCGCCCAGCGAGATCTCGTCCATGTTGTCGCGGCCCCAGACCACCATGGCGCGCTCGGTGCCCAGCTCGCGCAGCACGCGTGCCTGGATACCCACTAAATCCGGGTGAAACACGCCCATCAGCACCGACGGTGCGCTGGCCGGGTTGGTCAGCGGGCCAAGGATGTTGAAGATGGTACGTACACCCATCTCGCGGCGGACCGGCGCGACGACCTTCATCGACGGGTGATGGATCGGCGCGAACATGAAACCGATGCCGGTCTGTTCGATGGCCGCGGCGACCTGCGCCGGCTGCAGCTCGATGGCCGCACCCAGTGCTTCGACTGCATCGGCGCTGCCGGACTTGGACGACACGCTGCGGTTGCCATGTTTGGCCACGCGCGCACCGGCCGCAGCGGCGACGAACATCGCGCAGGTAGAGATGTTGAAGGTGTGCGAGCCATCGCCGCCGGTGCCGACGATGTCGACCAGGTGGGTGCTGTCGGCCACCGGCACCGCCAGCGCGAATTCGCGCATCACCGTGGCCGCCGCGGCAATCTCGTCGATGGTTTCCTTCTTCACGCGCAGGCCGGTGAGGATGGCGGCGGTCATCATCGGCGACACGTCGCCGCGCATGATCTGCCGCATCAGGTCGACCATTTCGTCGAAGAAGATTTCGCGGTGTTCGATGGTGCGTTGCAGGGCTTCCTGGGGGGAGAAGCTCATGGGAATGCTCCTTGGATCAGGCCGCCGGACGCTGCAGGAAATTGCGCAGCAGGGCGTGGCCATGTTCGGTGAGGATGGATTCGGGATGGAACTGCACGCCTTCCACCGGGAACTGGCGGTGGCGCAGGCCCATGATCTCTTCGATCGAGCCGTCGTCGTTCTCGGTCCAGGCGGTCACTTCCAGCACATCGGGCAGGCTGTTCTTGTCCACCACCAGCGAGTGGTAGCGGGTGGCCTGGTAACGGTCCGGCAGGCCGGCGAACACGCCCTTGCCTTGATGGCGGATGGGCGAGGTCTTGCCATGCATGATGTTGCCGGCGCGGATGACCGTACCGCCGTAGACCTGGCCGATGCCCTGGTGGCCCAGGCACACGCCGAGGATCGGCGTGGTCGGGCCCAGGCGCTGGATGAGTTCCAGCGACACGCCCGCTTCGTTGGGCGTGCACGGGCCGGGCGAGATGACGATGCGCTCAGGCTTCTGCGCGGCGATCTCGTCCACGCTCATCGCATCGTTGCGCACCACCTTGACCTCGGCGCCCAGCGTCTGCAGGTACTGCACGAGGTTGTAGGTGAAGCTGTCGTAGTTGTCGATCATCCACAACATGGTCAGGTTCCGTCGCTTATCAGGAAAATGGCGTACACGTTTTCGGTGTAGGTGATGGGGCCGGCTTCGATGGATTCGCGCAGGCGTGAGCCAGTGGTCTCGATCATGTCCATCTGCGCCGCAGGTGACGGCGGCGATGGCGGTGTCACCATGTCGTCGCTTCTGGGCCAATTGCCCGCCTGCACGCCATAGGCGAAGTTCGGCGCCACATCGGAGATGCTGTACAGCCCGCGCAGCTTCGTGCCGTAGGCATTGGCAAGGCCCTGCGCGGATTGGCGCGTCGACGCGGCGGCCTCACCCTTGAGTTCGCGCCGCAGCGCCACTTCGCCCGAGTAGGTCGGGGCCACGCTGCTGACCTGCAGGTTCTCGTTGGCCTTCAGTGCACCCAGCACGTCCTGCATCGCCTTCACGCTGGCGAAGCTGGCACGCAGCTGGCGCGACACGCGGGTGCCGACGAAGACCTGCCGGTTCTGCTCATAGCGCGTGGCCGGGCCGATCCGCAGATTGTCCGCACGCACGCTGCCCTCCACCGCCTTGTGCTGCTTGAACAGCGCCAGCACGCGCGCGACGTTGTCCTGCACGCGGCGGCGCGCGGCGTCGGCAT
The DNA here is from genome assembly GCF_054473855.1 of Stenotrophomonas genospecies 3. Lineage (NCBI taxonomy): Bacteria > Pseudomonadati > Pseudomonadota > Gammaproteobacteria > Lysobacterales > Lysobacteraceae > Stenotrophomonas > Stenotrophomonas genospecies 3. Next base: position 55,214 of record NZ_JBTMUR010000013.1, on the reverse strand, counting down.
CCATGTCGGTCTCTTCGATGTTCAACTGCAGGCCGAACCGGTCCGGCATCACCTCGCGGCGCGCCTCGCCCTTCACCAGCAGGTGCGGCTGCGAGGGAATGGTATTGGCCTGCGCCCACGCAGACGGGGCCATCGTGGCCAGCAGTGACGACCACAGCAATGCGCTCAGCAGCTTCATGCGGTACTCCTTGTCTTGAACGGGAACGGCGGAACGACCACGGCGCAGCGACCGTGGCGAGGCAGGCTTACAGGCCCTTGGCGGCCTGGGCGACGGCGCGGAACAGCGCGCGGCCCTTGTTCATCGTCTCGTCCCATTCCTTGTCCGGGTCCGAGTCGTAGACGATGCCGGCGCCGGCCTGCACATACAGGCGGCCGTCCTTGATCACGGCGGTGCGGATCGCGATCGCGGTATCGGCATCGCCGTGCCAGCCGATGTAGCCGATGCTGCCGGCGTAGACATTACGCTTGATCGGTTCCAGCTCGCGGATCACTTCCAGCGCGCGGATCTTCGGCGCACCGCTGACCGTACCGGCCGGGAAGGTGGCACGCAGCACGTCGGCATAGCTCAGGCCCGGCTGCAGCTGCCCGGTCACTTCGCTGACGATGTGCATGACGTGGCTGTAGCGCTCGATCACGAACTGCTCGCCCACTTCCACGGTGCCGGCCTTGGACACGCGACCAGCATCGTTGCGGCCGAGGTCGATCAGCATCAGGTGCTCGGCGCGCTCCTTCGGATCGGCCAGCAGCTCGGCTTCCAGCGCCAGGTCCTGTTCGACAGTGGCACCGCGCGGCCGGGTGCCAGCAATCGGACGCACCGTCACTTCGCCATCCTGCAAACGCACCAGGATTTCCGGCGAGGAACCGACCACCTGCAGGTCGCCGACATCAAGGAAATACATGTAGGGCGACGGGTTCAGTGCACGCAGCGCACGGTACACATCCACCGGGCGCGCTTTGAACGGCACGCTCAGGCGCTGGCTCAGCACCACCTGGAAGATGTCGCCGGCACGGATGTATTCCTTGCTGCGCTGGACCGCATCGACGAAGCCTTCGCGGGTGAACCCGGAGACGAAATCGGACTCGTCCAGCACGTCGCTGTTGAGCGGTGCGGGATAGCCGGCCCCCGGTGCGCGCAGCTTGGCGGTCAACGCATCCAGGCGTGCCTGGGCCTGCTCGAACGCACCCTCGACACGCGGGTCGGCATGCACGATCAGGTACAGCCGGCCCTTGAGGTTGTCGAACACCGCCAGCTCGTTGGAGTCCAGCAGCAGGATGTCCGGCGTGCCCAGCTCGTCGCGGCCTGCCGGCGGAGCCAGGCGCGGTTCGATGTAGCCGATGCACTCGAAACCGAACCAGCCGACCAGGCCGCCGGTGAAGCCCGGCAGGCCTTCCAGCTTGGGCACCGAGTGGGCGCTGCGCAGCGCCTCGACTTCGGCGAACGGGTCGGCCACCTCGCGGGTGTCCACCACCTGGCCGTCTTCGCGCACGGTCAGCGTGTGGCCATGGAAGGCATACACGCGGCGCGCCGGCAGGCCGATGATCGAGTAACGACCAAAGCGCTCGCCGCCTTCGACGGATTCAAACAGGTAGGTATTGGGGCCGTCGGCGAGCTTCAGATAGACCGAAAGCGGCGTGTCCAGGTCGGACAGCACTTCACGGACGACGGGAATATGGGTGTGGCCTTCAGCGGCCTGCAGCTGAAACTGAGCGTGCGAGTTCAAGACGACTTTCCTTCCGGGACACAGCGTTATGGGGGCGGACGACGGCAACGGGCCACCATCGCCACCAACGGCGTGCGGAAGAAAGGGTATGCGGGGTCGTCAGGCTGGACACCCCTTGACTGTATCGCAGCCGGGGCGGGAGGGGAACCCCGTCGCGGCGTCGCGGTTCATTCGGCCATTAGCCCATCCGCCGGGCGTTCTCCTGGGCCTCCAGCCCCTGTTGCTGGGCCAGTCCGGCTGCCGTCGCCTGTTCGCGACCGGTGTTCAGGGCGTCAACCTGCGCCGTACTCACGGCCAGCGGCTGGGCCATGCCGGCCGCCACGTCCACATGCGCATGTCGGCGGTGGGCCGCCTGCAGATCCGGGGTGTCGATCGCGAATGCCCGCGTGCGGTCGTCACTGAGCAGCACATGGGAGATGGCCTGCAACCCTTCGCGCTTGGCCTGCGCAGCCAACGCCCCGGCCAGCTGATCGCTCTGCAGGTTCGGGATGCGGCCATGTGCCACATCGAGGCCGTGCACGCCGGTCTGCGCGCCCTTGAACAGATGGAAATCGATGTGCCCCGGATCGTTCAGCGCGGGCATCTTCGCGCCCCCCTCCTGCAGCTGCGCATGCGGCCGCCCAAGCAGCTTGCGCGCGGCCGCCTCCTGGCTCGCGATTGCCGCGTCGAGACTGGGGTTCATCGTCTCGCTCATGCCATGCCGGTCCACCGACTCCCCCATGGTGGCACTGCCGCGCCCGATCACCCACGACGTCTTGGCCAGGTTGACCAGGTTCTGCGGCAGTGCCGGCGTGGGCAGGTGCGTGGCAATGCCCTTGTTGGCCATCGCGCCCAGCCCGACGGTGCCGGCCAGCACGGCCGGCGCCTGCGAGGTCAGCCCGGTGATCTGATGGCTGCTCCAGTTCATGCCCATGTGGAAAGTCGCGCCGTACACGGCATAGCCGTTGCGCAGCCCATTGGCCACGCCATGCACGCCCTGCTGCAGCTGGCCGCCCAGATGATGGCCGCCGGCACGGATGCGGCCGGCATCCGCCGCCGCTTCACGGGTGGCTTCACGGGCCTTGGTTTCGTGTTGATTGCGCGCCGCATCACCGTGCTCACGCATCTGTCTGGCCATGTCGTCGGCACCGAGCGCACCCAGCACGCTGGCCCCGATGTTCCAGCCGTAACTGCCCTTGGCCTGCACGCGGTGGCTGACCGATTCGACCAGACCCTGCAGCTCGCGACCCTTGGCAATGACCGTCGCACCGCCTTCGATGCCCACCCGCATGCTCTTGCCACCGTAGTCGACCACGGTGCCGATCGCATTTCCCTGCAGGGTCGACGCACGCTCGACGGCCACGCCGGACAAGCTCATGCCCCGGCCCGCCAGCGCGCCGACCTGCTCGACATGTTCACCGGCAACCCGTCCGGCACGCATGCCGCGCGCACCTGCGATCAGCACCTCGGCCAGCGGGCCACCGTATTCGGCAAGCTGGCTTGGCGCTTCTCGATGACGGCGATCCACCACCTTTCCGTTCACTTCGGTCTTGGCGTCCAGCAACAGTTCCATCCTGCCCGCGGCCACCGGAACATTGCGCAATGCCTCTGCCCCGGATTTCGACGCCAGCTGGTCAACCAGCTGGGCCGTGGCCGTCTGCGCACCCGCCGGCATCATCTCCTGCAGCTTGCGGGTAACCATCTGCTGCACGCCGGGCTGACGCAGCAGCTGGCTGGTCTCGCTGGCCAACAGGCCAAAGCCCTGCCGGTGATGCTCGTTGAGCCGCTTCAATCCATTCTGCACATCGTTGAGCACTTCACCCGACGTCTGGTAGGTGTGCACCGTGTCGCGCGTGTTGAATACCGGCAATCCGTGGGATTTCGCGTAGCGATCGGCGGTGGCCGGATGCAGCCCGGCCGAATTGAAGGTGGTCGCACGTACACCGGTAACCGCCGAAGCGGCAGAGGCCATGCCGCCGCCAAGCGAATGACCGGCGAGTTCAAACTGGGTACCAGAGGTCTTCAAGCGACTCGCCAGTGCCATGGCCCGATCGTAGTAGTCACTCTGCATGCCTACGCCCTGGCGTCCATTGTTGAGGAAATCCTCGCCTCCGGATTCACGCCGCCCGCCTTTCGCCCGGGGATCGATGATTTCGCCCGTTGATCCCTTGAACACCAGCACCGGCTTGGCGTCATCACCGAACACCCTTTTGTCCGGAATGTAGATCTCTGCGCGGAAGCCAGAATCGTTCGGCCGCATCAGCTTCTTCAGGTCGGCCGCTCCCAGGCTGATGCCCGCCGCTTTGAGCGTGTCCGGGTCGGTCACGGCACTGGCTCGCGTCCACCCGACCGGCGGCTCACCTTTGCCCTTTGCCGAGGCATACACATCATCAGCAAGCGAACCCAGCTCGCGGGCGTGATAGGTCTCGCGCAAGCGCGCCGCCTCGGTGGCATGTCCACCTCCCTGCAGTTGCTCGACCAGGTGCTGCTGCGCCTGGACGCTCTTGGCGCGGGCCTGCAACAGGCGTTCCTGCTGCTCGGGATCGTGACCGCTCATGGCAGACTCCATTGCTCATCAGTGAAGACACGGTCATCCAGGACCTGCTGGAATGACCACGGCCAACGCTATCATCCCCCGAACGCGTCCATGTCAAGGGATCACATGCACCGTCACCCTCACAGTTCCTTTACGCCATTTTCCTGCCTGGCGCTGATGCTGCTGATGCTGCTGAGCGCCTGCGCGCGCACGTCTTCACATGGCGCGGAGCGCTATTTCGAGGGCAAGGCACTTGAACTGGCCATCGCCGCCGAACAGGGTGATGCAGCGACGATCACGCGCCTGATCAAGACCGAAGGCGTGAACCCCGACAAGGAGTTCTCGAAGCAGGATGGCATTCCGCTCATCGCGTGGCCGTTGCGCGCACAGAACCTGGAAGGCCTGCGCGCGATGCTCGACAACGGCGCCGACCCGAATGCACGGCGTATTGAAACGCTGGACGGCGAGACGTTCCGCCACAACAACGCCATGGTCTATGCCGCGAAGATGGACGATCCGCGCTACCTGGCCCTGCTGCTGGATCATGGCGGCGACCCGGACACGCGCACCTCCAACACCGAAACGCTGCTGTTCCAGGCTTTCATTTCCGGCAACCTGTGGAAGAACATCCAGCTGCTGGTGGAGCGAGGCGCGCACGTCAACGAATCCAACATCGGCCAGGCCGATACCGTTCTCAGCTGGTACACCGGCCGTGGCGGCTTCGAGCAGGCTTACTGGCTGCTTGAGCATGGTGCGGACCCCACGATTGCATCGCCGTCATCGGCGCAACCGGGCGCGCCGGATCGGATGGCCATGGTCGAAGCCATCTACTGGGAAATCACCACACCGGACCTGCTGCCCTGGCAGAAGAAGTGCCAGCAGTGGCTGATCGATCACGGCATTGCCCGGCCGCCGCTGCCGCAGTACATCCGCGAGAAGCGTGAAGCATTCGGGTTCCCGGCGAAGGAGCAGGACATCCCCCCGTTGTAGGACTTCCGGTCCGGCTCAGCGCGGCTCGGACAACAGGGCACAGCCCACGGGCAGGTGCATCCGCACCCTGCCCGGCACGCACGCGATGCGGAACTGGCGCGCCTGTACCGGTTCGCCGTCCAGGTTGAGCGTCAACGGACGCTCGGATTCCACCTGCAGCCACGGCAGGCGCGCGCGCGTCGCCAGTTGTTCCAGCGCGGCCTGGGTGCCGGACTTCAGCATCTGGCCAAGCGTGGCGGTGACTTCACCTTCCAGCTCCGGAAGCACCGTCACGTCCAGCTGCCCATCATCGATCAGCGCCTGCGGGCACAATTGCTGGCCACCACCGGCCTGGCGGCCATTGCCGATGCCGAGCGCGATGAAGTCGCCTTCCCACGCGAAATCCGGGCCCGACAGGCGCGCATGGATCGGCTCGATCCGCCCCAGCTTGGCAATGCCGGTGATCACGTAGGCCAGCCCGCCCAGCATCTTCTTCAGGCCGGCATCGGTCTCCACCGTCACCTGCGTGCCGAAGCCACCGCTGGCGAGGTTGGCGCACCACCATTGCGTGCCATCGGCGTCCACGCGCAGCAGATCGATGGCATGCGGCGTGGCCTGCCCGATCAAGGCCAAGGCCGCCTTCGGCTCGGTCGGGATGCCGGCCGCAGTCGCGAAGTCGTTGGCGGTCCCCATCGGGATCAGCGCCAGCGAGGGCAACGCATCTGCCGGCTCCTCACGATGCGCCAGTGTCTCGGCCACCGCGCTGAGCGTGCCGTCGCCACCGGCGGCCACGATCACGTCCACGCCATGATCGATCGCCTCGGCCACGTAGCGTTCGGCGTCACCGTCTTCCCAGGTCACCCGCACTTCCAGCTGCACGCCCTGCCCACGCCAATGACCGACCGCGTCGCGCAGCTCGTCATTGCCTGCGGATTTTCCGTTGAGGATCAGGCGCCAGCGCGGGGTGGTCATGCGGTGCTTCCAGGACGGGGGTGGCACAGGCTAGCAATGCGCCGTTTGTCCGCAGTGAATGTCACGCAGGTGTCATTCAGCTGCTGGAGAATGGAAGGCCATAGCAGGGACGACGGATGGAGGCAGGATCAGCCTCCCACGCATGCAGCGAGGCCACGCCAGTGATTGGCGTGGCTTTTTTTTGGTGCGTAGGGAGTGCGAACCAAGGTTCGCACCCACCGGGTTGCGGTTCGCGCACACCAGGCTGCGGTTCGCGCACACCAGGTGGGTAGATCCACGCCATGCGTGGATGCACTTCGCCTCAACCGTTGGCGAAATCGTGCAATGCCTGGCCCTGCAGCCGGTACACGGTCCACTCGTCCTGCGGCGTGGCGCCAGCGGCGGTGTAGAACTCGATGGCCGGGGTATTCCAGTCCAGCACCGACCATTCGAAACGACCGCAACCCTCGGCCACGGCCTGGCGTGCGATGTACTTCAGCAGCGCCTTGCCGGCGCCTGCGCCGCGCTTTTCCTGGCTGACATACAGGTCTTCCAGGTAGATGCCCTTGCGGCCCAGCCAGGTGGAGTAGTTGTAGAAATACACGGCGTAACCAATGGGCTCGCCGTCGGCTTCGCAGATCAGCGCGCGCGCCGTGGCATCGGCACCGAACAAGCTCTCGGCGATGCCGATCTCATCGGTCTGCACCGAATGCTCGGCCTTCTCGTAGATGGCCAGTTCGCGGATGAAATGCAGGATCAGGCCGGCATCGGCCACGGTGGCCGGACGGATGTTCAACAGAGCCATGGGCGGAAAAGGGAGACGGAGGGAATCAGGCGAGCTTAATCCCCTCCGTCCCTTTTTTGTCAGCGCGCCGCAGCGACGTTCGCGCGCATCTGCGCGATCACGTCCTGGTAGCTGGTCTTGGCGTTGAAGATGGCCGAACCGGCGACGAAGGTGTCGGCACCGGCCGCAGCGATCTCGCCGATGTTGTCGGCCTTCACGCCACCGTCGATCTCCAGGCGGATGTCCTTGCCGCTGGCATCGATCATCTTGCGCACCACGCGCAGCTTGTCCAGCGCCGAGGGAATGAAGGCCTGGCCGCCGAAGCCCGGGTTGACCGACATCAGCAGCACCAGATCCAGGTCGTCCAGTACCCAGTCGAGGATATCCACCGGGGTGGCCGGATTGAGCACGATGCCCGGCTTGCAGCCCAGCGAGCGGATCAGCTGGATGGTGCGGTGCACGTGGCGGCTCGCTTCCGGGTGGAAGCTGATGTAGGTGGCACCGGCTTCGGCAAAGTCCGGGATGATGCGGTCCACCGGCTCGACCATCAGGTGCACGTCGATCGGCGCGGTCACGCCGTGCTTGCGCAGCGCCTGGCAGACCATCGGGCCGATGGTCAGGTTCGGCACGTAGTGGTTGTCCATCACGTCGAAGTGGACCCAGTCCGCGCCGGCGGCGAGGACGTTGTCGACTTCCTCGCCGAGGCGGGCGAAGTTGGCGGACAGGATGGAGGGGGCGATGAGGCAGTTGGACATGGCCGGGCCTTGCAACGGTAGGAAAGAGGGTCAGCGCTTGCGCAGGGTCTTGATGCGGTCGTAGGCGGAGTTGATCCGCCGCGACTTCTGCTCGGCCTGCTGCTGCAGCTCGGGGGCCGCGCCGCCGAGCTTGTCGGGGTGGTACTGGGAAATCAGCTTGCGGTAGGCGCGCTCGACCTCGGCATCGGTGGCCTCGGAGGTCAGCCCCAGCTCCCGGTACGGGTTTTCCTTGTTCAGGCGGAACCAGTCCGAATCGAAGGCATGGCCGATCAACAGGCCGACCACCGCGCCAAACAGCGGATTGGGCCGGAACAGCAGGGCGCCGGCGATGAATCCGAGCAGTTTTCCGTACCAGCGCATGGCGCTCCGGGGTCGACCGACGAAATGGACGCTCATTTTACGTCACAGCGGGCCCGGACGGCTTTACACTAGGCCGCCCGCTGGTCAGCGGGCCCGCCGGGTCCGTTGGGCAGCAGCCGTATCGACAACGCCCCAGGAGTGCCCGTGCCAACCACGCTGTTGCAATCCGATCTCCCCGGCCTGCCCTTGCGCCATCGCGGCAAGGTGCGTGATGTGTTCGATATCCCGCGCGAGCGGCTGCCAGCAGGGACCCCGCCGGGCGACTACCTGCTGATGGTGGCCACCGATCGCCTGTCGGCGTTCGACGTGGTCCTGCCCGACCCGATCCCGGGCAAGGGCGAGATGCTCTGCCAGGTCTCCAACTTCTGGTTCGCCAAGACCGCGCACCTGATGCCCAACCACCTGACCGGCATCGACGTGGCCAGCGTGCTGCCCGAAGGCGTGGACCCGGCCCTGTACGCCAAGCGCGCGGTGGTCACCCGCAAGCTGAAGCCGGTGCCGGTGGAAGCGATCGCCCGCGGCTACCTGATCGGCAGCGGCTGGAAGGACTACCAGCGCACCGGCAAGGTCAGCGGCATCGACCTGCCCGACGGCCTGCGCCAGGCCGAGCAGCTGCCCGAGCCGATCTTCACCCCCTCGACCAAGGCCGCCGTGGGCGACCATGACGAGAACATCGATTTCGATGCGATGGTGAAGCAGGTCGGTGCCGAGATGGCCGAGCGCGTGCGCGATGCCACCCTGCGCATCTACAAGTTCGCCGCCGAATACGCCCGCGAGCGCGGCATCATCCTGGCCGATACCAAGTTCGAGTTCGGTACCGACGCCGATGGCCGCCTGTACATCATGGACGAGATGCTGACGCCGGATTCCTCGCGTTACTGGCCGGCCGACGAGTACGAAGTGGGCACCAGCCCGCCGAGCTACGACAAGCAGTTCGTGCGCGATTACCTGGAGACGCTGGACTGGGGCAAGACCGCCCCGGGCCCGACCATCCCGGCCGAGATCATCGAGCGCACCCGCGCCAAGTACGCCGAGGCGCTGCAGCGCCTGGCCGGGATCAGCGTCGACTGATGCCCTGCGCCCCACGCCGGTCTGGCTGGGGGCGTTCTGAATGCGGTACTGCCGGCCGCTGGCCGGCAACCTCGCGAACTCGGCTATGCTCTGGATTGCCGGCCAGCGGCCGGCACTACCGTTGTCCGAGGAAGCAACGCAGCATGCAGACATCCACCGAGCTTGCGCGGCCGATCGACCGCTATTTCGCCAGCTACTCCGACGACCACCGCAATGTCATCAACCAGCGCATCCACGTGGTGGCGGTGCCGGCAATCCTGTGGTCGGTGGTGGCCCTGCTGTGGTGCCTGCCGCCGCTGATCACCTGGTTCCAGTACGGCATCTGGTCGGCGTTCGCGATGTTCAGCGCCTGGTGCTTCTACAACAAGCTGTCGCGCCCGCTGGGCATCGGCATGCTCATCCAGTTCTTCGTGTTCGGCTGCCTGTGCAGGCTGCTGGAGGCCGAGATCGGCCTGCATAACCTGTTCTGGCTGGCGGTGGGTGTATTCGTTGTGGCCTGGATCGCCCAGTTCATCGGTCACAAGTTCGAGGGCCGCAAGCCCAGCTTCCTGACCGACCTGACCTACCTGCTGATCGGCCCGGCCTGGGTGATGGCCAAGTTCTACCGCAAGCTCGACTGGCGCTACTGACCTGCCCGTGGCCGACGGTGCCCCTCGTTTCCTGAACGGGCAGATTCCGTCACCCGCACTCCACGACGGCCCTGCCAGCCTGCACCGGTGATCCGTTCCCCACCTCCCGCCCGTCGACGGCAGCCCCTGTGCGACAGGGCCTGCGGTCTCCCTGCGTGGGCGTAGGGTGTCCTCCTAGGGCAACCGGGGAGGGACCGCAGCAACGTGATGCTGCGCTGCAGAAAAAATGAATCAGCGGACGTTACATGCAATTGATCGCTGTTCGATGGGTTTCGGCGACATTTCGCAGCCTGTTATCCTCCCTGACCTGCTCGTGAATCATGGATTCCCTGCATGCTCCCCAGCCTGCCCCTGCTGCTGGCCCTGCCTTTCCTGATGGCAGCGGCTGTTGCGGCCTTCCCCCGTAGTTCGCGCTCGACTGCTGCCTGGCTGGCGGCGCTGGCGCCGTTGGGCGGACTGGCCATCCTCGGCTGGCTGACCCCGTCGGTGCTCGATGGCCAGGTGGTCCGCACCCTGGTGCCCTGGCTGCCGCAGATCGGCCTGGACTTCACCCTGCGCCTGGACGGCCTGGCCTGGATGTTCGCCGGGCTGGTGCTCGGCATCGGCGCGCTGGTGGTGCTGTATGCGCGCTACTACCTGAGCCAGCAGGACAACGCCCACCGCTTCTACTGCTACCTGCTGCTGTTCATGGGCGCCATGCTGGGCATGGTGCTGTCGGGCAACCTGCTGTTGCTGATGATCTTCTGGGAAATGACCAGCATCAGCTCGTTCCTGCTGATCGGCTTCTGGTCGCACCGCCAGGACGCCCGCGAAGGCGCACGCATGGCGCTGGTGATCACCGGCGGCGGTGGCCTGGCCCTGCTCGGTGGCGTGCTGCTGATCGGCCGCATCGTGGGCAGCTTCGACCTGGACGTGGTGCTGGCCGCCGGCGAGCAGATCCGCGCCAGCGCGCTGTACCCGTACGCACTGTTCCTGGTGCTGGCCGGCATCTTCACCAAGAGCGCGCAGTTCCCGTTCCACTTCTGGCTGCCGCACGCGATGGCGGCGCCGACCCCGGTCTCGGCCTACCTGCACTCGGCCACCATGGTGAAGGCCGGTGTGTTCCTGCTGGCGCGGCTGCACCCGGCACTGGCCGGCAGCGACCTGTTCTTCTACACGGTCAGCGGCGTCGGCGCGCTGACCCTGCTGATCGGCGCCTGGAACGCGATCTTCCAGCACGACCTGAAAGGCCTGCTGGCGTACTCGACCATTTCCCATCTGGGCCTGATCACCCTGCTGTTCGGCCTGTCCACGCCGATGGCGGTGGTGGCCGGCGTGTTCCACATCCTCAACCACGCCACCTTCAAGGCCTCGCTGTTCATGGCCGCCGGCATCATCGACCACGAAACCGGCACCCGTGACATGCGCAAGCTGGGTGGCCTGCGCAAACTGATGCCATTCACCAGCGCGCTGGCGATCATCGCCTCGCTGGCGATGGCCGGCATCCCGTTGCTCAACGGCTTCCTGTCCAAGGAAATGCTGTTCGCCGAAGCGCTGACCGCCGGCGGCGGCCCGGGCGCCATGCGCACGGCGGTGTCGATCGCGGCGCTGCTGGCCGGTGTGTTCGGCGTGGCCTACAGCCTGCGCTTCGTGCACGACACCTTCTTCGGCCCCGGCCCGCACGACCTCGACCGCGTGCCGCATGAGCCGCCGCGCTGGATGAAGGTGCCGGTGGAACTGCTGGTGGTGATCTGCGTGGCGGTGGGCATCGCCCCGGCACTGACCGTGGCGCCGGTGCTGCATGCCGCCGCGGCCTCGATCCTCGGCAATGCCATGCCCGAGTACAGCCTGGCGGTATGGCACGGTTTCAACCTGCCGCTGGCAATGAGTGCGATCGGCGTGGTCGGTGGCGTGGCGCTGTACTTCGGCCTGCGCAGGCTGATCAATCTGCACGGCGTGGAAACCCGCACCACCGGCCGCAATGTGTTCCATGCGCAGCTGGATGCGCTTTCCGCGCTGGCCATGCGCCTGACCAACGGCATCGCCAACGGCAGCCTGCAGCGCATGCTGCTGGGCCTGGTGCTGGTGGCGATCGTGGTCGCCGCCGCACCATTCGTGGCCAATCCGGCCTCGCCGAACTGGACCGCGCCGCAGCCGATCCCGCTGCTGGGCTGGGCGCTGTGGCTGGTGATGATGGCCTGTGCGGTCGCCACCCTTCGCGTCTACAAGCAGCGCCTGCTGGCGGTGCTGCTGGTCGGCGGCGTCGGCCTGATGGTGGCGCTGACCTTCGTGTTCCTGTCCGCGCCCGACCTCGCCCTGACCCAGCTGCTGGTGGAGATGGTGACCCTGGTGCTGATGCTGCTGGGCATGAACTACCTGCCCGCGCAGTCCGGGCCGGAGCGGCCACGCTGGCGCAAGCGCCGCGATGCGGTGATCGCGATCATCGCCGGTGCCGGCCTTGGCGCGCTGGCTTACTCCGCGATGACCCTGCCGCCGAACACCATGGCCGGCGAGCTGCTGGGCCGGGCACTGCCCGAGGCCTACGGCCAGAACGTGGTCAACGTGATCCTGGTCGACTTCCGCGGCTTCGATACCTTCGGCGAGATCACCGTGTTCGGCATCGCCGCGCTGGTGGTGCACGCGCTGCTGCGGCGCACCCGCATGGCGCCGGAGCAGATCATGCCCGGCCCGCCAATCAAGCTGCCGGTGCCGGCCGACCTGGCGCAGATCATGTTCCCGCTGACCCTGACCGTATCGATCTTCCTGTTCCTGCGCGGCCACAACGCGCCGGGCGGTGGCTTCATCGCCGGCCTGGTGCTGGCGGTGCCGCTGCTGATCCAGTACGTGATCCAGGGCACCGCGTCGGTGGAATCGCGCTTCGGCTTCGACTACATCCGCTGCATCGGCACGGGCCTGTTGATCGCCCTGCTCAGCGGCAGCGCGTCGATGCTGTTCGGCGTGCCGTTCCTGACCAGCGGCCACCTCGACCTGCACCTGCCGCTGATCGGCGACGTACCGCTGGCGAGTGCGATCGGCTTCGACATCGGCGTCTATCTGGTCGTGTTCGGTGGCGCCATGCTGATGCTGTCGATGATGGGCACGATCAAGCCGTCGCGTACCCGCACTGCCCGCAAGGGTGAGATCGACCTGCAACGCCGTTCGGCACGCACCGGGGAGATGCACTGATGGAACTGGCCCTGGCTACCGCGATCGGCGTACTGACCGCCATCGGCATCTACCTGCTGCTGCGTGCGCGCAGCTTCGATGTGATCCTCGGCATGACCTTCCTGTCCTACGCCACCAACCTGCTGATCTTCGCCGGTGGCCGCGTGGTGCTGGGCAAGGCACCGGTGCTGCAGGAAGGCGTGGACAGTCACCTGGGCAACTACACCGATCCGCTGCCACAGGCGCTGGTGCTGACAGCGATCGTGATCGCCTTCGCGATGACCGCGGTCAGCATCGTGCTGGCCATGCGCAGCCGCAGCGACAACCACAGCGACCACGTGGACGCCCACGAGCCGGATGACGACCTGCAGGATGAGCGCATGCCGCCGCGCCAGGGCGAGGACCGCGCATGAACCACCTGGTGATCCTGCCCATCCTGATTCCGCTGCTGGGTGCTGCACTGTCGCTGTTCGTCGAACACCGCCGCTATGGCCCCAAGGTGCAGCGCGCGGTGGCCTGGACTGCGCTGTCGGCGCTGGCGCTGGCGGTGGGCCTGCTGTTTGCCACCACCGCCACTGGTGAGATCAACGTCTACCTGCTCGGCGACTGGCCGTCGCGTCTGGGCATCGCGCTGGTGGCCGACCGGCTGTCGGCGTGGATGCTGCTGACCACCCTGCTGCTGGCCATTCCCTGCCTGCTGCATGCCTGCTCGGGCTGGGACCGTCGTGCACCACACTTCCATGCACTGTTCCAGTTCCAGCTGGTCGGCCTGAATGGCGCATTCCTGACCGGCGACATCTTCAACCTGTTCGTGTTCTTCGAGGTGATGCTGATCGCCTCCTACGGCCTGCTGCTCAGTGGCGGCCGCGGCCTGCGCATGCGCATCGGCCTGCACTACGTGGTGTTCAACGTCACCGCCTCGACCCTGTTCCTGATCGCACTGGGCCTGCTGTACGCCTCGCTGGGCTCGCTGAACATGGCCGAGCTGTCACAGCGCATTGCCGAGGTGCCGCCGGCGCAGCTGACTCTGGTAAAGGCCACGATGGGCCTGTTGCTGCTGGTGTTCTGCGCCAAGGCTGCACTGATGCCGCTGTACCTGTGGCTGCCGGAAGCCTATTCGCGCGCACCGGCCGCCGTGGCCGCCCTGTTCGCGATCATGACCAAGGTCGGCCTGTACTCGGTGCTGCGCATCCAGATGCTGTGGTTCGGCGACGATGCCGGTGCGATGGCCGGCTATGGCCGCGACTGGCTGCTGTGGGCCGGCGTGGCAACGCTGGTGCTTGGCGGCCTCGGTGCGCTGGCCGCGACCCGCCTGCGCGTGCTGATCTCGTATCTGGTGATCGTCTCGGCAGCCACGCTGTTCATCGCCTTCTCGGTAGGCACGCCGCAGGTGCTGTCCGCCGGCCTGTACTACCTGCCGCACAGCAGCTTCGTCGCCGCCGCACTGTTCCTGATTGCCGACCTGATCCGCCGCCGCCGCGGTGGCGCCAGCGACCGCAAGGAAGTAGTCGCGCCGATGCCGGGCAAGGAAACGCCGGCGGTGCTGTTCCTGATCGGCGCGGTGTCCGTGGCCGGCCTGCCACCGCTGTCCGGCTTCCTGGCCAAGGCCGCACTGCTGGCCGGCATGCCGGCGCAGTACACCGCGCCGGTGTGGACGGCAGTGCTGGTGAGCAGCCTGCTGGTGATCATGGGCCTGACCCGAGGCGGCATCCGCCTGTTCTGGCGCGTGCCGCCGGTCGAGGCCGATGCACCGAAGCCGCGCAAGGCACGCCTGCGCCGGGTCGAGCTGTACGCGGCCTGCATCCTGCTGGCCTGCGGCATCGGCATGACCCTGGCCGCTGCACCGCTGATGCGCTACACCGACGCCACCGCCGCACAGCTGCTGCACCCCAGCGAGTACGTGCAGCAGTTGCGCGCGACCACGCCGGAGATCCGCCAGCCATGACCGCCCAGCGTTCCCTGTTCCGCCGCATCATTCCCTCGCCGATGCTCAGCATCATGGTGGTGGCGTTCTGGCTGCTGATGTCCGACAGCTTCACCCTCGGCCAGTTCGTGCTGGGGCTGGTGCTGGGCGTGGTGGTGCCGCTGTTCGCCGCGCGCCTGGACCGCGAGTTCGCCCGCATCGGTACCCTGCGACCACTGCCCAGGCTGCTGTGCGTGACCCTGTGGGACATCCTGATGTCCAACATCCGCGTCGCCGTGCAGGTGCTGGGCCCGGAGAAGAACATCCATCCGGGCTTCATCTGGCTGCCGCTGGACATCGCCAACATCCACGGCATCGCCGCGCTGACCAGCATGATCACGCTGACCCCGGGCACGGTCTCGGCCGCGCTCAGTGACGACCGCAAGTTCCTGCTGGTGCACGTGCTGCACCTGGAGGACCCGCAGGACCTGATCGATACGATCAAGCGCCGTTACGAGGCGCCGTTGATGGAGATCTTCCCATGACCGGTTTTGAAGTCATCCAGACCACCCTGGTGGTGTGCATGCACGTGGTCGGCCTGGCCATGCTGCTGGCCACCTGGCGCCTGCTGCGCGGGCCGACCGTGCCCGACCGCATCCTCGCGCTGGACACGCTGTCGGTGACCGCGATCGCCGAGCTGATGCTGTTCGGCATGTACCTCAACTCGCCGATCTACTTCGAGGCGGCGCTGATCATCGCCATGCTGGGCTTCGGCAGCACCGTGGTGCTGAGCAAGTTCGTGCTGCGCCGGGACATCGTCGAATGATCACCGCGATCCAGATCGGCCTGTCGATCCTGCTGCTGTTCGGCTGCTTCTTCATCCTGGTCGGTGCATTGGGCCTGGTGAAGCTGTCCACGTTCTTCAAGCGGCTGCACGCACCGACCAAGGCCAGCACGCTGGGCGTGGGCTGCGTGCTGGTGTGCTCGGTGTGCTACCACATCTTCCTCGGCCAGGACCCGCAGCCGCGCGAGCTGCTGATCACCGTGTTCCTGTTCATCACCGCACCGATCAGCGCGCACATGATGGCCAAGGCCGCGCTGTCGCTGCTGATGGAAACCCGCCCCAGCCTGCCCGGCAACGAGCCGGCTGCTGAAGAGCAGCTGCCGCCGCCGGAACCGGTGCGGGAAGAAGAAACCACGCAGAACCGGTGAATCCGGTAGCGGCCGACCTTGGTCAGCGCTTTGTTTCCCTGAGTGCCAACCAAGGTTGGCACCCACCGGGTGATCGGTGGTGGGTGCCGACCGTTGGTCGGCACGGAACCAACCACATCTACGCATGGCGTGGATCTACCGACTGCAATGCCCGGTAGCGGCCGACCTTGGTCGGCGCTTTGTTTCCCCGAGTGCCAACCAAGGTTGGCAGCTACCGCATCATCGGTGGGTGGACCGGTGGGTGCCGACCTTGGTCGGCACGGAACCAACCGCATCCACGCATGCGTGGATCTACCGACTGCAATGCCCGGTAGAGGCCGACCTTGGTCGGCGCTCTGTTTCCCCGAGTGCCAACCAAGGTTGGCAGCTACCGCATCATCGGCGAGGTGGCCGGTAGGTGCCGACCTTGGTCGGCACGGAACCAACCGCATCCACGCGTGGCGTGGATCTACAACGCCGGTGCGCCCACCAACAGCAGCTCCAGCACGAACCAGCCCGCGAACGCGACCAGCAGGATCGCGCCTTCGCCGCGGCTGATCTTCAGGTCGCCGCGGAGCATGGGGTACAGCACCAGTGCGAAGGCCAGCAGCGCCGGCAGTTCCAGGCGCACGAACGAGGCCGGCAGGGCCAGCGGCTGCAGTACGGCCATCGCACCAATCACCAGCAACAGGTTGACCACGCTGGAACCCAGCACGTGGCCCAGCACCATGTCGCCATGGCCACGGCGTGCGGCAGCAATCGCGGTTGCCACCTCCGGCAACGCGGTACCGATCGCGACCGGCAGCAGACCGACCAGCAGCGGCGTCCACCCCAGTGCAACACCGAAGTCCGCCGCCGCACCGACCACCAGGCGGGCGCCCCAGTACAGCGCCAGCGCCGCGATCAGCACCCGCAGCACATTCAACGGCAGGCTGGTGCGGCTCAGTGCGGACTCAGCGATGGCTGCCTGCACCTCCGCACTCTCGCTGCGGCCACGACGCAGCAGCACCACCTGCACGATGATGAAACCAGCCACCAGCACGCCGCCTTCCCAGCGCGCCAGGCCGCCATCAAGACCGAACAGGATCAGCACCACGCCGGCCGCCAGCAGCGACCACCACAGCACCGTCTGCAGGCGCGCGCGCAGCAGCAGTGGCGCAGCCATGGCCGCCACGGCCAGGGTCAGGCCGAGGTTGACGATGCTGCTGCCCACCGCGTTGCCCAGCGCCAGCTCCGGCTGACCGACCGCCAGCGCGCGCGCGTTGACCGCCAGTTCCGGCAGCGAAGTGGTCACCCCGAGCAGCAACAGGCCAGCCGTGAACGGACTGGCCCCGAAGCGTTGCGCCAGGCCGGACACGGCCTTGACGATGGAGTCCCCGCCCAGCGCCAGCAGCAGCAGGCCGAGCAGGAACCAGGCAATGGCAATGGCGATCATCGAGCACTCCCCCAGCGGTCGTGGCGCGATTCTACGCTGGCCCCGCGCGCATGGCTGGGCCGTGGATCAAGGATCAGCCACAGCCTTCCACATAATCGACCTGCGGGGTCTGCCCGACCCGCCACGCGCCGACCCGGCCGTCCGCACCGAGCGCGAAATCGATCACCGCCCCACCCTCCTGCGCCGGACGCACGCGCAGGTGCTGGGCCTTCTCGTCGTACTTGTCGGGGACGACGTCACCGCGCTCGGGATACAGCACCTGCAGCTCGCCCAGGGTCATGCCGACCTTGCCGCCGCCCGGTGCGATGATGGCGGCGCTGCGCACGTCGTAGCGCACCAGCTTGCGGCCCTCGATCATCAGGCGCGGGTCTTCGGCATTCTGCGGTCGCAGGAAATAGCAGCCATCGTTGCTGTCGTCGACCTGCAGCGGTTTGCCACTGGCATCGGTGCCCAGCCCCTGCAACGGCGCGCCGAAGCCACTGCGGACCTCAGCGATGCCGGCACCCAGCTTCGCGCCGGCGAAGCCCTCCAGGTGCGCGGGACTGTCCTCGCGGCGGTCATTGGCTGGACGGGCTGCCAGATCAGGATCCGTCGACTGCGCGGGCCCCGTCGCCGAGGCGGTTTCGGCCGGGGTATCGCTGCCGCTGCCGGCCGCCCCCTGTTTGTCCTGGCCGCCGCAGGCGGTGAGCGAAAGGAGCAACAGACCAGCAAGCGGAAGGTGCTTCATCGGTGCGGTTCCCTGGCACGAAGGTGGCTGCACGCTAGCCCATCCTGTGTGCAGGCGCTGCATTGTCATCGCGGTTTCATCGCCTTCGTTCAGGCTCGGCGAGCACCGACCTGGCCGTCCCTTCCATGCAACCGCGCAAGACCGATCTCGCCCGAACCGCGCTGCAGGCCCACCGCGCGCCGCTGGACATGCGCCAGCGCCGGCTGCTGATCCTGTGCGACGGCCAGCGCACCATTGCCGACCTGACCGGCCTGCTCGGCCAGGACGCACCTGCGATGGTCATCCAGCTTGTGCAGGCGGGGTACCTGAGCACTGGCGTCCCAGCACCGTCGCCCGCAACCGCGGTAGCGCCGGTGCCCACACCGCCGGCAGCCGCACCTGCAGCAATTGCTGCACCCGCGGTCGAACGCCGCCGCTCGCTGGTGGCCGCGCGCATCTATGTGCTGGGCATCCTGGAGATGCAGCGCCACCCGCAGGCGGCTGCACTGTTCCGCGACCTGCAGCAGGCGCGTGCGGAAGACGAGGTGCTGCAGCGGCTGCAGTCGGCGATGCAGATGCTGCCCGGGCTGACCTCGGACGGCTATTGCCAGCGCGTACGCCAGCGCCTGTTGGAAGCCCTGCCGCTGGAGCATTGCGACGCGTTCGCGGAGGTGGCGTAAGCGCAGGTTCCGGCGGAGAACATCCACGCATGGCGTGGATGCGATCAGGATCCGTGCCGACCAAGGTCGGCACCCACCAAGCTAGCGGGACGACCGGAAGTTGTTGCGCAGGCCGTTCCAGCACTGCTGGTAATCGCCCTGGCGGTGGCCGGCGGCCAGCGCCTGTGCGGTCGGGCGGATCACTGCGCGGGTCTCGAACATGAAGGCCATCGTGTCCTTGATCACATCGGCCTTGGACAGGTCCGCATTGGAGGCCTTGTCGAAGGTCGGCGCATCCGGACCGTGACCGCTCATGCAGTTGTGCAGCGACGCGCCGCCGGGCACGAAGCCTTCGGCCTTGGCATCGTAGGCGCCATGCACCAGGCCCATGAACTCGCTGGCGATGTTGCGATGGAACCACGGCGGACGGAACGTGTTCTGCGCCACCAGCCAGCGTGGCGGGAAGATCGCGAAGTCCATGTTGCTGGTGCCGGGCGTGTCGCTGGGCGAATGCAGCACCAGGAAGATCGACGGATCCGGGTGGTCGTAACTGATCGAACCGATGGTGTTGAAGCGGCGCAGGTCGTAGCGGTACGGCGCGTAATTGCCATGCCAGGCCACCACGTCCAGCGGCGAATGGTCGATCGGCGCACGCCACAGGCGGCCCTCGAACTTGGCGATCAGTTCGAAATCACCATCGACATCCTCGAACGCCGCGTGCGGGGTTTCGAAGTCGCGCGGGTTGGCCAGGCCGTTGGACCCGATCGGACCGAGGTCCGGCAGTTTCAGCAGCGCACCGTAGTTTTCGCAGATATAGCCGCGGCTCGGGCCATCGGGCAGTTCGACGCGGAAGCGCACGCCGCGCGGGATCACCGCGATCTGCTGCGGCTCGATCTCGATCACGCCCAGCTCGGTCAGCAGGCGCAGGCCGCCCAGCTGCGGCACGATCAGCAGCTCGCCGTCGGCGTCGTAGAAGTAGCGGCCGACCATGTCGCGGTTGGCAGCGTATAGGTGGATGCCCACGCCGGCATGCGCATCGGGCGAGCCGTTGCCACCCATCGTGTACAGGCCTTCGACAAAATCGGTCGGCAGCTCCGGCAGCGGCAACGGGCTCCAGCGCAGCTGGTTCGGCGAGGCCGGCTGTGAGCCGAAATCACACTGCAACCGCGACTGCGCGAACGGGGTGAACTCGCCATGGGTCACCGCCGGGCGGATCCGGTACAGCCAGCTGCGGCGGTTGCTGCCACGCGGCGCGGTGAAGGCGGTGCCGGTCAACTGTTCGGCGTACAGGCCGTGGGCCACCTTCTGTGGCGAGTTCTGCCCGACCGGCAGCGCGCCGGCGACGGCCTCGGTGGCGAATTCGTTGCCGAAGCCGGACTGGTAGCCGCGGGCGGAGATGGCGGTGGACATGGAAACTCCAGAGATTGCCGGCCAGCGGCCGGCACTACCATTTGGACAGGCAATGTCGGCGAGAGGCCAACATTGCCTGCAGACCTTACAGCACGCCGCGGCGGATCTGGTCGCGCTCGATGCTCTCGAACAGTGCGGTGAAGTTGCCTTCGCCGAAGCCTTCGTTGCCCTTGCGCTGGATGATCTCGAAGAAGATCGGGCCGATGCAGTTCTGGGTGAAGATCTGCAGCAGCTTGCGCTGGTGGGTTTCCGGATCGGCATCGATAAGGATCTTGTTCTTCGCCAGGCGCGGCACGTCTTCACCGTGGTTCGGCACGCGCTGGTCGATCACGTCGAAGTAGGTCTCCGGCGTATCGAGGAAGTCCACGCCCTGCGCGCGCATCGCTTCGACGGTCTCGTAGATGTTCTCGGTGAAGCAGGCGATGTGCTGGATGCCCTCGCCCTTGTACGCGTCCAGGTACTCGTTGATCTGGCTCTTCGGGTCGGACGACTCGTTCAGCGGGATGCGCACGATGCCATCCGGCGCGGTCATCGCCTTGGACACCAGACCGGTCTTCAGGCCCTTGATGTCGAAGTAGCGGATCTCGCGGAAGTTGAACAGGCGCTCGTAGTAGTCCGACCACTGCTGCATGTTGCCGAAGTACAGGTTGTGGGTCAGGTGGTCGATGAAGGTCAGGCCGAAGCCCACCGGGTGCAGGTCGGCACCGGCAATCGGCTCGTAATCGCCATCGAAGATGCTGCCGGCGCTGCCATAGCGATCGACCAGATACAGCATGCAGTCGCCGATGCCCTTGATGACCGGCGCGCTGACCGCCTTGCTCTCCGGCTTGAAGGCGATGGCTTCGGCGCCGTTGCCCAGCGCGGTCTGGTAGACCTCCTGGCCCGGCTTCTTGAAGCGGATGGCGAAGCCGCAGGCGCACGGGCCGTGCTTTTCGGCGAAGTCCGAGGCGAACGAATCCGGGTCTTCATTGACCAGGAAGTTGACGTCGCCCTGGCGATAGACGGTAATCGGACGCTGCTTGTGCTTGAGCACCGCGCTGAAGCCCATCTTCCGGAAGTACTCGTGCAGCTCCTGGCCACGGCCGGCCGGGGCGGCGAATTCGACGAACTCGAAGCCGTCGATGCCCATCGGGTTCTCGAAGGTGGTGACCTGCATGCCGGGGTTGGGGTGCGAGGCGGTCGGGACTGCGGTATTCATGGCGTGGCTCCGAATCGGTACCGCATCGGTACAAACCAGGTGCGGGCAGGTAGGGACCCGGCGAGAATGCAGGGTCTGGACCTACCCCTTATAGTTACACTTGAAACCACCAGCAAGGTGCACCGCAACATGAGCCCCGCCGATCCCGTTTCGACCCGCCTGCGTTCCTCGCACGTCCTGCTCGACCTGGAACAGTTCCTGCCGTACCGGCTGAGCGTGCTGTCCAACCGGGTCAGCGGCAACATCGCCAAGCTATACGGCGATCGTTACGGTCTGGCGATTCCCGAGTGGCGGGTGATCACCATCCTGGCGCTGTACCCGGGCTCCTCAGCCAGCGAGGTCTCCGACCGCACGGCAATGGACAAGGTGGCGGTCAGCCGCGCCGTGGCCCGCCTGCTGGAGCGCGGCTTCATCAAGCGCGAGACCCACGGCGACGACCGCCGCCGCTCGGTGCTGGCGCTGTCGGCGGCCGGCTTCGAGGTCTACGAGACCATCGCGCCGATGGTGATCGAGATCACCCGCAAACTGATGTCGGTGCTGAGCGAAGAGGAAGAGCAGGTGCTGGAAAAACTGATCCTCCGCCTGGCCGGCGAAGGCCTGGAGCGGATGGGCGAAGGGGTCTGAAAGAAAAAAGGGGACGGAGGGGATTAAGCCGCAATCGGCACATATGTGCGTGATACGACTTAATCCCCTCCGTCCCCTTTTTTCAGCTCAGATGCTTGCGCCGCGCATGGATCCACGGCACCGCCAGCGCAGCGATGGCACCGCCGGCGAAGCCCAGCGATGCGGCAACCGTGGCCGCTTCAACCGCGCCCGGCAGCGCCAGCGCGGCAGCCACCAGCAGCAGCGACGGCAGGCCGACGAAGGTGCCCAGGAAGAAGTGCCAACGCGGTGACCAGGTGTTGAGCTGCAGCAGGCTGACCGGCTGCCAGGCGTCAGACGCGGTGTCTTCGGCGATTTTCGCCACGACCTTGCCCAGGTCCACCTCCGGCACCGCACGCCCCTGCCGTGTAGTCGCCAGCAGTTCGGCCACCGCCTCCACCGGCGGGAAACTGGACGGCCACGCAACCGGCGCCGGCACGCCATAGGCGGTCAGCAGCGGCACGCTCAGCCACGGCGCCACCAGTGGGCGCATGCGGCGACGGCCATGCACGCACCAGATCTGCGGCTGGCCGTGCGCGGTGACGCTGTACAGCGCCAGTTCGTTGGCCGGTGGATAGCCGAGCATGGTCACCCGCGCGGCCAGGCTGTCCTGGCCCATCGCGCGCAGGAAGCCAGGACGGCTGCGCCCTTCCTGCATCCACGCCAGACCGAGTGCACCCACCAGATAGGCCTCCGCCACGTCCTTGCTGCCGGCGGTGGCGCGCTCGTCGCTGGCCAGGTACCAGGCCAGCGACTTTGGTTCAGAGACGTCCTCCAGGCCCCAGCGGCTGTCGTCACCCAGCACGTGGCGCACCGGCAGGCGCGCCGACGCGGTTTCACCACGTTCGCCCGGCTGCAGGAACGGCAGCACGCCCTGGATGAACGTGGACAGTTCGATCGCACGCACGCCATGGCCCTGCCATTCCGGCGGCAGCAGCCCGGCCAGCTGGCCGTCGGCGGCCAATGCATCGAGCCGTGACTTCTGCTCGACCAGTTTCTGCACCGCCCCCTTCAGCACCACGTTGTCGGGCAGCGCGATCTGCGGCAGGCGGTGACGCGGCGGTGCCAGTTCAACGGTGTCCTCGCCGGTACCGGCGTCATCCAGCAACGCCTCCTGCGGCGGCAGGGTCACGCCCTCGCCTGCCCCAGCCTCGGCCAGGTCGCTGGCAGGTTCGGGCAGTCGTTCGGCGTGGTCGCTGTGCATGGGCGTTCCGGAAGGTTGCATCGACGGGATGTCGACTGAGGTCCTTGCCGGTAACGGCGTACGTGCGATGAAGTTGAGACGCCGTTTCAGAGAGTGTGACGGCGCGCGCAATCGACCCACTTCATGCGTGGATGTGCCTCAGTGCCGACCAACGGTCGGCACCCACCGGGGGTGGCGGTCAGCGGTCGGCATCCACCGAAGCGGCCGGCCAGCGGCCGGCACTACCCTATTCCGGTTTGTCAGGTGCCCACTGCTTGAGGAACGCGGTCACGCGCGCGGGCTGGAAGGCTTCGCCCTTGCGCAGCTCGCCGGTCGCCTGCGACACCAGCAGTCCGCCATCGGCATCGAGTACCAGCAGGTACGGGTAGTCGCGTTCCATCATCGGGAACTGGGCGAAGAAAGCGGTGTTGGGCTGTTCGTCGCTGGCGTTGACCTTCACCCACACGTAGTGGGCATCGCGGAAGCGGCGCAGGTCGCCGTTGCCTTCCACCACCTCGTCCAGCGCCCGGCAGCGCTCACAGGCGGCGTTGCCGACCTCGAGCAGGATGCGCTTCTTGCCGCGCTGGGCTTCCACCTTGGCGGTGGCCAGATCGTCGGCGGGGTTGCGGGCCGGGTCGAACTGCGCGCCGAGCCCTGCGATGGCGGCGATGTCCGCCGCCACCGGGGTGTTGCCCGAGGCCACCGGTTCGCTGGGGTCAGCGACCGGTGGCTCGGTGGGTCGGGTATCCAGAGGCTGCGTAGGCTCGGCGGCGGCAGGCGGTTGCGGTTGGGAACAGGCGCCGATCAGCGCCGCACAGACCACCACCATTGCACCACCGAGCTTGCTGCGCATGCCTTCTACCCTCTCATCATCATTTGACGCCGTGCATCAGCTTGTTGATCAGCGGGGCGACCAGGAACAGCACCACGCCGGAGCCGATCAGGGCCCAGAACCCGAAGGTATACCCCTTCAGGGCCGACTCGACCGTCATGCCGCCTTCACCACTGACCACGCCAGCGAAGATGCCCGACAGGTTGTTGCCGATGCCGGTGGACAGGAACCAGCCACCCATGCCGAAGCCGACCAGGCGCACCGGGGCCAGCTTGGTCACCATCGACAGGCCGATCGGCGACAGGCACAGCTCACCCACGGACTGGATGACGTAGACCATGAACAGGGTCCAGAACGGGATCTTGCCGTCCACGACCATCTGCGACAGGGCGAACATCAACAGCGCGAACGCGGCGCCGTTGAACAGCAGGCCCAGGCCGAACTTGCGCGGGATGGACGGATTGGCGCGGCCCATGGCCACCCAGATCCAGGCGATGATCGGTGCCAGGGTGATGATGGCCACCGAGTTGACCGACTGGAACCACGCGGTCGGGAAGGTCCAGTCACCCATCTGGCGGTTGACGATGTTCTCGGCCAGGAAGGTGAACGAGCTGCCGGCCTGCTCGAAGAACATCCAGAACATCACGTTGAAGGCGAAGATGATCAGCATGGCGATCACGCGGTCGCGCTGTACCTTGCCCTCGCGGATGCCTTCGACCAGCAGCAGCACGGCCAGCGCGGTGAACATCGCGCCCAGGATCCAGGCCAGCGCGGTGGCGCCGGTGGCCAGCAGGAAGTACGCGACCGGGATGGCGACCACGGCACCGATCAGCACCATGATGATGCGGCCGAAGCCTTCAGCGCCGGCCGGCGGTGCACCGATGCCCTTCAGGCCGGCACGACCGATGTAGAACCACACCAGCGAGATCAGCATGCCCACGCCCGAGGCGATGAACACGACCTTGTAGGACGGCATCGCGTCGGTACCGAAGACCTTGCGGGCCAGGTACTCGGTCAGCACCGGGGCGATCATCGCGCCGATGTTGATGCCCATGTAGAAGATGGTGAAGCCCGAATCGCGGCGCTCATCCTTCAGGCCGTACAGCTTGCCGACCATGGTCGAGATGTTGGGCTTGAACAGGCCGTTGCCGACGATGATCGTGGCCAGGCCGAGCTTGAAGATGTGCTCCTGCGGCAGCGAGATCATGAACAGGCCGGCGGCCATGATGATCGCGCCGGTCAGGATCGATCGCTGGTAACCCAGTACCCGGTCGGCCACGTAGCCACCGAAGATCGCTGCGGCATACACCAGGGCCAGGTAGGCGCCGTAGATGCGGCTGGCGTCGCCTTCACCAGCAGCGCTGCCGTTGTAGAACTGGGCGACGATGTACAGCACCAAGGCCCAGCGGATGCCATAGAACGCAAAGCGCTCCCAGAACTCGGTCATGAACAGCATCCACAACGGGCGCGGGTGGCCCAGCGTGGTCTTGAAGTCCGGCAGCGCCGGCTCTGGGGTGTTCGCAGTGGCGTTTACGCTCATGCGGATTTCCTGGTTCGGTGGATGACGAGCACGTCCGATGTGCAGTTGGAGCAACGCGCGAGGATCACCGACTTCTGGCGTTCACGTCAAATACACGCCGTTTGAGGCAGGTGCCAGCCTGCTCCCTGAACTTGCATCTGAAACGATCCAGCCGCCGGCCGGGATCCAAGCTGAATACGGATCAGCCCTGTTCTGCCGGGGGCCCGGCCTGCAGGCTGGTCCGCACCTGGAACAGTTCAGGGAAGAAGGTCAGTTCCAGCGCCTTGGCCAGGAAGCCCACGCCGGACGAGCCGCCCGTGCCGCGCTTGAAGCCGATCACCCGCATCACGGTGCGCATGTGTCGGAATCGCCACAGCTGGAAGGCGGTCTCCAGGTCCACCAGGTCCTCGCACAGCGAGTACTCGCGCCAGTAGCGGTCGGTGTCCTGGTAGATGCGTTCGAAGACCGGCTGCAGTGCGTCGTCGGCCACGTGCGGCTGGGTCCAGTCATGGGCCTCGTACACCGCCGGCACGGCATGGCCGAAGCGGGCCAGGTACTTCAGGAATTCCTCGTACAGGCTGGGCGCCTCCAGCACGGTGCGCAGCTGCGCCTGCCCGGCCGGGTCGTGCTCGAACACCTGCAGCATCTGCGCGTTCTTGTTGCCCAGCAGGAACTCGATGTAGCGGTACTGCAGCGACTGGAAGCCGGAGGACGGGCCCAGCACGTCGCGGAAGCCCATGTATTCGGACGGGGTCAGGGTTTCCAGCACCGACCACTGCTCGGTCAGCTGGCGCAGCACCTGCTTGCTGCGCGCCAGCACCTTGCGGCACTGCCAGACTTCATCGCGCTGCAGGAAGCCGATTGCGGCACGCAGCTCATGGCCCAGCAGCTTCAGCCACAGCTCCGAGGTCTGGTGCTGGATGATGAAGAGCATCTCGTCATGGTGCGGCGGGCTGGACAGCGGCTGCTGCGCGCTGAGCAGCTGGTCCAGCCGCAGGTAGCCGCCGTAGGTCAGGCGTCCCTGCAGGTCGGTGTGGATGCCGGCTTCGAGATCGCGTTGGTTGTTGTCGACGGACATGGGCGGGACCAGATCGGGGGCGGCAAGGGTAGCGCGTTGCCGCCGCGCTGGCAGCCGCCGGGTCCATACCGGGGCGTGCGGTTGGCCGTGGAGCATCGGCCGATCCCGGGCCTGCGCGTGGAACCGTCCAGGCCGTTGTACTGGCGGTCAGCCAGGGGCGTATTCTGATGCTTTGCAGCAACGACTGAATACGTTGTTGTTATTGGCCCCCCACCCGCCGGCAGGGGTAAAACGGGGAATCCCCGTGTTGCGGCGCAGGAAGGCTATTCCGTACGCGTTCCTTAACATGGCGATTCATATCATTTGTAACTTCTCTGTCGAAGGTGCAGTACGCAATGACGGTTGCCGCTGAATTCAAGATCGAATACCTGCAGTACCTGGATACGGACGGCAAACTCGTCCGCGATGACCTGCCCGCGTCGCTGCGCGACCCCAAGGTCCTGGTACCGCTGTTCAAGCAGATGCTGTTCGTACGTACGTTCGACAGCAAATCCATCGCACTGCAGCGCACCGGCAAGCTGGGCACCTATGCCGCCTGCCTGGGCCACGAAGCCGCACACGTGGGTATCGGCGCTGCAATGCAGAAGGACGACGTGTTCGCGCCTTCGTACCGCGAGTACGGCGCGATGTTCATGCGTGGCGTGCGCCCGCACGACGTGCTGATGTACTGGGGCGGCGACGAACGCGGCAACGATTACGGCGGCAACGCGGCCAAGGACTTCCCGTTCTGCGTGCCGATCTCCACCCAGTGCCTGCATGCCGCAGGCGCGGCGCTGAAGTTCAAGCTCAACAAGGAACCGCAGATCGCGGTGGCGGTGTGCGGCGACGGCGGCAGCTCCAAGACCGACTTCTACGCAGCACTGAATTCGGCCGGCGCCTACAAGCTCCCGCTGATCCTGTGCATCGTCAACAACGGTTGGGCCATCTCGGTTCCGCGTTCGGCCCAGACCGGTGCCGAAACACTGGCGCAGAAGGGCCTGGCCGGCGGCCTGCACTGCCTGCAGGTGGACGGCAACGACCTGATCGCAGTGCTGGCGGCGATGGAGCAGGCGCGCGAACGTGCGCTGGCCGGCAACGGTGGCACCGTGCTGGAACTGATGACCTACCGCCTGTCCGACCACACCACCGCCGATGACGCGCGCCGCTACCGCGACGACGCCGAAGTGAAGGATGCCTGGCAGCGCGAGCCGATGCTGCGCCTGCGCAAGTACCTGATCAACGCCGGTGTGTGGAGCGAAGAAGAGGAAACTGCTTGGGTCGCCGAATGCGGCACGCGCGTGGACGAGGAAGTGAACCTGTACCTCAACACGCCGGTGCAGCCGGTCGAGGCGATGTTCGACTTCCTGTATGCCGATCCGCCGCCGGACCTGCTGGCTCAGCGTGCCCAGGCGATCGCCCTGGAGAAGCGCCATGGATGAGATCAAGAACGGCGCGCCCGGCGCGCACACCAACGCCGCCGACAGCGCTGCGGTCGCGCGCGGAGAAGAGAGCATGACCACCACCCCGATCACCCTCATCGAAGCCATCACCCAGGCGCTGGCCTGGGAGCTGGAACACGACCCGTCGGTGCTGGTGCTGGGCGAGGACGTGGGCGTCAACGGCGGCGTGTTCCGCGCCACTGCCGGTCTGCAGCAGCGCTTCGGCTCGGACCGCATCCTCGACACCCCGCTGGATGAAACCACCATCGCCGGCCTGACGATTGGTCTTGCCGCGCAGGGCATGAAGCCGGTGGCCGAAGCCCAGTTCGATGGCTTCATGTACCCGATGGTCGACCACATCGTCTGCCACGCCGCACGCCTGCGTTACCGCACCCGTGGCCGCCTGCACTGCCCGATGGTGCTGCGCGTGCCGTGGGGCGGTGGCATCCGCGCACCGGAACACCACAGCGAAGCCAACGAGGCGATCTTCACCAACGTGCCGGGCCTGCGCGTGGTGCTGCCGTCGTCGCCGCAGCGTGCCTATGGCCTGCTGCTGGCCGCGATCCGCGAACCGGATCCGGTGATCTACATGGAGCCCAAGCGCATCTACCGCCAGTACAAGGAAGTGGTCGTCAACGACGGCGAAGCCTTGCCGCTGGACGTCTGCTTCGTGCTGCGCGACGGCACCGACGTGACCCTGGTGACCTGGGGCGCGCAGGTGAAGGAAGCGCTGGAAGCGGCCGACAAGCTGGCCGGCGAAGGCATCAGTGCCGAAGTCATCGACGTGGCCACGCTGCGTCCGCTGGACTTCGCCACCATCGCCGAATCGGTGGCCAAGACCGGCCGCTGCGTGATCGTGCAGGAGGCCCCGAAAACCGCGGGCTTCGGCGCCGAGATCGCCGCGCGCCTGGCCGAGGAATCGATCTACGACCTGCTGGCCCCGGTCGAGCGCGTCACTGGCTACGACACCCACATTCCGCTGTTCCGCCTGGAAATGAAGTACCTGCCGAGCGTTGAGCGGATCGTGGCTGCGGCCAAGCGCGCGGTGGCGGCCGGCTGACATGCGGGCCCGCCTTCTGGGGGCTTACCGCAGCCAGTATCCCAACCCGCTCCGGTTCCACACCGGCCAGATCGTCGAAGTAGGTGTCCGTGACGAGGAATGGCCGGCGTTTGCCTGGGTACGCACCAACGATGGGCGCGCTGGATGGGCGCCCATCGCCTGGTTGCAGCTGCTGGACGAGGGTCGCGCCGAAGCCCTGTGCGACTACGACGCCCGCGAGCTGGATGTGGAAAGCGGCGAGATGGTGAAGCTTCATCACGAACACGGCGGGTGGTGGTGGTCCGAGCGCGCCAATGGCGCGACGGGTTGGCTGCCGGCCCGCGAACTGGAACTGCTGGAAGAGAACTGCAAATGAGCCAGACCAAGAACTTCAACCTGCCCGACCTGGGCGAAGGCCTGCCGGACGCGACCATCGTCGAGTGGTTCGTCAAGGAAGGCGATGTGATCAAGCTGGACGAGCCGCTGGTCTCGATGGAGACCGCCAAGGCCGTCGTCGAAGTGCCGTCGCCGTTCTCCGGCAAGGTGCTGAAGCTGTCCGGCGCTGCCGGCGACATCATCCCGACCGGTTCGGTGCTGGCCAGCTTCGAACTGGACCCGAACCTGCCGCAGCGCGCGGATGGCCAGGACACCGGCCACAGCCATGGCCATGCTGCACCGGCCGCAGCACCGCCCCCGCCACCGCTGCCGGCCGCTGCCGCACCGGTGGCCGCCGAAGCCGCCAAGCCCGCCGCCGCCGAGCGTGATGACGCCGGTACCGTGGTCGGCGCGATGCAGAGCTCCAATGCCGTGCACGCCGAACAGGCGCTGGCCGTCGGTGGCGTCAAGGCCGTGCCGGCCGTGCGTGCCACCGCGCGCAAGCTGGGCGTGGACCTGTCCCGCGTGCGCGCCACCGGCGCCGATGGCGCGGTGACCATGGCCGACGTCAAGCAGGCAGCTGCGGATGGCAGCGCAAAGATCGGTGCCGCTCCGGCGCAGGCCGCTGCTGCCGCCTACACCGCGCCGGCCCCGGCGCAGGTGTCTGCCCCGGTGCAGAGCGAAGCCCGCACCCCGCTGTCTGCTGCCGGCAAGCCGATGCGTACCCAGCCGCCGGGCGTGGTCGCCAAGGGCCAGCCGGAACCGCTGAAGGGCGTTCGCCGCAACATGGCGCGCGTGATGGCCGATGCGCACAGCAAGGTCGTGCCGACCACGCTGAACGACGACGCCGACATCCACGCCTGGCTGCCGGGCAACGACGTCACCGCGCGCCTGGTGCGCTCGATCGTGGTCGCCGCACAGAAGGTGCCGGCGATGAACGCCTGGTTCGACGGTGAAGCGCTGACCCGCACCCTGCACGCGCAGGTGGACATCGGCATCGCCGTGGACACCGACGACGGCCTGTTCGTGCCGGCGCTGCGCAATGCCGACATGCTCGATGCACGCGGCATCCGTGAAGGCGTCAACCGCCTGCGCGAGCAGGTGGAATCGCGTTCGATCGCCGCCTCGGAACTCAGCGGCTACACCATCTCGCTGTCCAACTTCGGCATGTTCGCCGGCCGCTACGCGACCCCGGTCGTGGTGCCGCCATGCGTGGCCATCGTCGGTGCCGGCCGTGCCCGCCACCAGATGACCCCGGTGATGGGCGGTGTGGAAGCGCACAAGGTGATCCCGCTGTCGGTCACCTTCGACCACCGCGCGGCCACCGGCGGCGAAGCGGCCCGCTTCCTGCGCGCGATGATGGACGATCTGGCGCTGGCCAGCTGATCAATCACCTGACTGGTGGGTGCCAACCTTGGTTGGCACGTGGAACTGACTGGTGGGTGCCAACCTTGGTTGGCACATGAAGTGGAGAAACGCCGGGCACTGCCCGGCGTTTTTTTGTGCCCGCATCCATGCATGGCGTGGATCTACACAATGCGGGCGATCAATCGCGCGCGACCATGCCTTCGGCGCGGCTGTACACACGCAGGCGGTGGCCATCCGGATCGGCGCCGACGAAGGTATGGCCGAATTCCAAGGTCACCGGTGCCTGCAGGATCTGCACGCCGAGCGCTTGCCACGCATCGTGCATCTGCTGCACGGCCTCCGGGTCGGCGACCAGCATCGCCAGTTCGGCGGCACCGGCCTGCGCGGACACCGGCGGCTGCACGTCATCGCGTTGCCACAGGCCCAGTGCGGCGCCATCGCCGAGCAGGAACAGGGCGAAACCGGGCGACTGCTCGACCGGTGGCTTGCCGAGAATGCCGCTGTAGAACGTGGCGCTGGTGGCGACGTCGCGCACGTACTGCAGCAGGGTGCTGGGCGTGAACATGGGGAAGCTCCGTTGTTGGGAGCGATCATGGTGGTACGGCCCTGCTGACAGATTCTGTCAGTAGCATCGAGCTTGCTCGACTGCTGTTGCCCTTGCCCTGGTAGATGTCGAGCTTGCTCGACTGCTGTTGCCCTTGCCTTGGTAGATGTCGAGCTTGCTCGACTGCTGTTCGCGAAGATCAAAGGCGGTCGAGCAAGCTCGACCTCTACCAGGAGCGAAGAGCGAAGGCCGCCGTCCCCAGGAGCCGGAAGCGATGCACGGAAGCAGTCGAGCACGCTCGACCCTACGAACGGTCCAGCCAGTCCGGTGCGATGCCCTGTGCCTTCTGCCAGCGCCGCAGCAGGGTGGCGCGCGGCACGAGGTAGCGATCCTCCAGCACGCGCACCTGGCGGATGCGGTCCAGCCGGAAATGGCGGAAGTCCTCGCGGCCTTCGCACCACGCCGCCAGCATCGGCACTTCATCGAAGTAGCCCAGTGCGAACGGCCAGACAATGCGCTCGCTGCGCTGGCCCTGTGCATCCTGGTAGCCGAACTTCAGGCGCCGCTGTGAACCCACAGCCTCACGCACGGCCTGCAGGCGTGCCGCCGGCATCTTGGCCGCAGCGCGCGAAGGGCCCACGCGCAGGCCACTGTCACGCAGCGCTTCGCGGCGCGCGGCAGGCAGCACATGCGCGATACGCGCCAGAGCGTCACGTGCGGCCTCGGCCAACGCGGGTTCGGTGCGGGCCGCAACCCAGCGCAGGCCCAGCACCAATGCATCGATCTCTGCGGGTGGCAGGGTCATCGGCGGCAGGGTATCGCTAGGTGCCAGCTGGTAGCCGACGCCAGCCTCACCACGCAGGTCGGCGCCTTGCTCGCGCAGGGTCTCGATATCGCGGTACAGCGTTCGCAAGCTGATGCCCAGCGCTTCGGCCAGCACCTGCCCGGCCACCGGCCGTCGATAGCGGCGCAGCAGCTGTTGAAGCTGGGTCAGGCGCAGCGCGCGCGACATCAGCCGACCAGTGCGCTGGATGCCACCACGTGTTCACCCGGTTGTGGGGCCAGCGCGGCTTCGACCAGTGCCTTGGCGATCTCGCTGGCCGGATTGATCCGCCACGCCCGTGGCAACATCGGCCCCAAAGCACCCAGCACCATCAGTGCCAGGCGCTCGCCACGACGCACCTCGTTGCGCTCGCCCCCGATCAGCCCTGGGCGGACCAGGGTCAACGAATGGAAGCCCAGCGCACGAAGGTCACGCTCCAATTCACCCTTCACCCGGCTGTAGAAGATCGACGACTGCGGGTTGGCACCGGCCGCGGAATTCAGCACGTAAGTCTGCGCACCCTGTGCCTGCGCGAGCCGCGCGAACGCCAGCGGGTAGTCATGATCGATGCGGTGGAAAGCCTCGCGGCTGCCGGCCTGGGCAATGGTGCTGCCCAGCGCGCAGATGACCGCGTCCACGCGCGCCCACTCGGCGGCGGCAGGCAGCGCATTGAAGGCCAGCACCGGGTTCTCCAGCGTCCCGTGAGTTACATCCAACGGGCGGCGGGTGGGCGCCACCACGCCACTGCAGCGCGGGTCGTCCAGCAGGCGGGGCAGGGCCAGCCCACCAACCAGGCCGGTCGCCCCCAGCAACATCACGCGCATCACCAGCTCCACTGCGGCATCCTGTCGCCCATCCTAGCCGTTCAAGCCGTCGGCGGCCGCGCCGATATGCTGGAACCAGTCCCTGCCAGCCCCAGGATTTGCTCGATGACGGACCAGCCCGACCACCGCCCTGCCCCCGGTACCGCCCTTGGGCCGCCGGCACGCGTGCGCGCGGTGGTGGACGATGGCCTGGGTGACCGGGTGGTGCTGCAGGGCGGCGGTGGCGTGGCGCTGCAGCAGCTGTTTGCCGGTGCCGACGCGCCGGAGCCGCTACTGGCCGCGTTCGCCAACGGCATGGCCACCCTGCCCGGCGAACTGGGTGACATGGGTGATCGCCTGCAGTCGGCGCAGGCCAGTGCCGATTGGCCGCGCTACGGGCGCGCGATGCGGCAGCTGATCGACAAGTACATCCGCACCATCGAGCAGCATTCACCGGACGGGCAGCCGGAAAGCCTGCGCCTGTCCGAGCAGCTGCGCCTGCTGCTGGGCGGCGCCGTGGTGGCCCTGCTGCAGCACGACCCGGATCTGCGCGAGCAGGCCCAAGCGCTGGCCACGCGCCTGCGCCAGTGGCAGCCGGGTACCGCACTGGAGCCGATCGAACAGGGTGTGCGCGAACTCGGGCACCAGGTCGGCGTGCGTGCCGAGAGCTGGCAGGAGCAGCAGGCGCTGCTGCTGGAACTGTTCGCGCTGCTGTTGGAAAACGTGAGCGAGCTGCTGGACGACCGCAGCTGGCTGCAGGGCCAGATCGCGGCGGTGCGCCAGCTGCTGGACGGGCCGCTGGAAGCCGAGGCAGTCGAGCGCACCCGTGCCGAACTGCGCGAAGTGATCTACAAGCAGGGCCTGCTGCGCCAGGGCATCGACGATTCGAAGGCGGCGATGCGCGGGTTGATGGGCGAGTTCATCGAGCGCATGGATGGCATGGCCACCAGCACCGGCGAATACCACGACCGCATCGGCAGCTACGCACTGCAGCTGCGCGAGGCGCGTAGCATCGCCGACCTCAACCAGTTGCTGCAGGACGTGATGCGCGACACCGGCAAGGTGCAGCAGCAGGCCGCGCAGGCCCGCGATCACCTGGCCAATGCGCGGCAGGAAGTGGAACGCGCCGAACAGCGCATTGCCGAGCTGGAGCAGGAACTGCGTGCCGCCGGGGACCTGGCGCGTATCGATCCGCTGACCCAGGCGCTGAACCGCCGCGGCCTGGACGAACTGCTGCAGCGCGAGCTGGCGCGCGCCGCGCGCAACAACTCACCACTGGGCGTGGCGGTGATCGACCTGGATGATTTCCACCAGACCAACGATGCACATGGCCATGCCGGTGGCGATGCGCTGCTGCAGCACCTGGTGTCCGTGTGCAAGCTGCTGCTGCGCGCCACCGATGGCATCGCGCGGCTGGGTGGCGACGAGTTCGTGCTGGTGCTGCCGGAGACCCAGGGTGCCGACAGCATGGCCACCGTGCAGCGCCTGCAGCGTTCACTGGCGCACCGCGTGCTGACCGTGCAGGACCAGCGCGTGCCGGTGCACTTCAGTGCCGGGCTGGCGCAATGGCAGCCCGGCGATGACACCGAAGCGCTGCTGCGGCGCGCGGATGACGCGCTGTATGCAGCCAAGCGGCAGGGCAAGAACCGAGTGCAGGCGGGTTGATCGCCCGGCCCACCGCAAACCGCTTCGGTAGGTGGCAACCTTGGTTGGCACACGCGGAAACAATGCGCCGACCAAGGTCGGCCTCTACCAACACCAAGGACAGCGCTTTGGTAGGTGCCAACCTTGGTTGGCACGCGCGGAAACAAAGCGCCGACCAAGGTCGGCCTCTACCAACGCAAAGGACAGCGCTTCGGTAGGTGGCAACCTTGGTTGGCACACGCCGGGGCAAAGCGCCGACCAAGGTCGGCCTCTACCAACGCAAGGGACAGCGCTTTGGTAGGTGCCAACCTTGGTTGGCACACGCCGGAACAAAGCGCCGACCAAGGTCGGCCTCTACCAACGCAAGGGACAGCGCTTTGGTAGGTGCCAACCTTGGTTGGCACACGC
>NZ_JBTMUR010000013.1:0-20039 GCF_054473855.1 Stenotrophomonas genospecies 3 | reverse complement strand
GCGGAAACAAAGCGCCGACCAAGGTCGGCCTCTACCAATGCCAAGGACAGCGCTTTGGTAGGTGCCAACCTTGGTTGGCACGCGCGGAAACAATGCGCCGACCAAGGTCGGCCTCCACCGGGCAATGGGCCGCCGCTTACTTACCGCGCAGCTTCTGGAACCCGGTCACCGCCGCCAGCACGATGGCGCCGGCGATGATGCCCACCACCATGTTGGCCGCAGCGCTGATCAGCCAGCCCCACTGCCCTTCGCCACCCAGTGCCTGCACCGCGTGGTGCAGTGCCGGCACGTTGTGCACCAGGATGCCGCCACCGACCAGGAACATGGCGATGGTGCCGGCCACCGACAGGAACTTCATCAGCCACGGCGCCGAGGCCACCAGGCCGCGACCGAAGGCGGCCACAGCCCCACCCTTGCGCGACAGGTACAGGCCGACGTCATCAAGCTTCACGATGCCCGCGACCAGCCCATAGACGAAGACCGTCATCGCCAGTGCAACCACGGCCAGGGTGACCACCTGGTTGGTGAACGGTGCGGTGGCGACCACGCCCAGGGTCAACACGATGATCTCGGCCGAGAGGATGAAGTCGGTGCGGATCGCGCCTTTTACCTTGTCCTTCTCCCACGCCACCATGTCCACCTGGGTATCGGCCAGCGCCTTGCGCCGCTCGGCCTGATGCTCGGCATCGTCGTCAGCCGAATGCAGGAAGCGATGCGCCAGCTTCTCCACGCCCTCGAAGCAGAGGAAGGCACCGCCGATCATCATCAATGGCACGATCAGCGGCACGTTCCAGCCACGGCTGTGCAGCCAGGCTTCCAGCGCACTGATCGCCAGCGCCGCCGGTACCAGGATCACCTTGTTGACCAGCGAGCCCTTGGCCACCGCCCACACCACCGGCAGTTCGCGGTTGGCGTTGACTCCGGTGACCTGCTGCGCGTTCAGCGCCAGGTCGTCGCCGAGCACACCGGCGGTCTTCTTCGCCGCAACCTTGGTCAGGACCGAGACGTCGTCCAGCAGGGAGGCGATATCGTCGAGCAGGGCGAACAGGCTGGCACCGGCCATGGGGCGTCCAAGTGAGGGAATGAGCGGATTCTGACCGATACCGGGGCAGCTGCGGAAGCGGTCGGATTCACCGCGTGCCTACCGCCCACCGGCGACACTGCGGAATCCGGACATTGCCGGCCAGCGGCCGGCACTACCTGTATTCGTCGCATGGGAGTGTCGCTTGAGCAATCCGCCCACCGCCAATGGCAACCCTCCGCTGGTCAAAGGCATGAACCGGCGCAGCCAGATCCTGCGCCTGCTGATGCGCTACCGCCATTCGGGCGTGTTCTCGGGCATGAACCTGGACGCGGCCAGCAACCAGGCCGACGTCCCCGCCGATGGCAACCCGGAACAGTTCGTCAGCGACCTGGAAGCGCTGGGACCGACCTTCGTCAAACTAGGCCAGATGCTGTCCACCCGCCCGGACATGGTGCCGGTGGAGTTCGCCACGGCGCTGGAGCGCATGCAGGAAAAGGTGGCCGAGATTCCGGTCGAGCGCATCCATGCCATCGTCGAACAGGAGCTGGGCGCGCCGGTGAACAAGCTGTTCGCCGCGTTCGATCCCGAGCCACTGGGCTGTGCCTCGATCGCGCAGGTGCATCGCGCGGTGCTGCACGATGGCCGCCAAGTGGCGGTGAAGGTGCAGAAACCCGAGGTCGCCGCGCAGCTGCGCTCGGACCTGGAGGCACTGCGCAGCTTCGCGCTGGCCGCCGACCACCTGACCCAGGTGGGCCGTCGCGTGCGCC
Source organism: Stenotrophomonas genospecies 3 (assembly GCF_054473855.1). NCBI lineage: Bacteria > Pseudomonadati > Pseudomonadota > Gammaproteobacteria > Lysobacterales > Lysobacteraceae > Stenotrophomonas > Stenotrophomonas genospecies 3. The sequence goes on along the minus strand of NZ_JBTMUR010000013.1, from coordinate 18,248 downwards.
TGCGCGACTGGCTCAACGAGTTCGCCAAGACCCTGATGCAGGAGCTGGACTACCACGCCGAGGCCGAGAACCTGGCCCGTTTCGGCCGGCACCTGAAGCCGTTCCGCCGCCTGTGGATTCCGCAGCCGCTGTGGGACTACAGCAGCCAGCGCGTGCTGACCATGGAACTGGCCACCGGCGTGCGCGTGGATGCGATTCCCGATGTGCGCCGCACCGAGCAATCGATGGATCCTCTGGCGGCGGCGCTGATCCGCGGCTACCTGGACCAGATCTTCGTGCATGGCGAGATCCATGCCGACCCGCACCCGGGCAACCTGCGGGTGATGCCAGATGGACGGCTGGCGATCTTCGACCTGGGCATGGTCGCGCACATGCCGCCGCGTCTGCGCGAGCGCCTGCTGAAGATCCTGTTCGCCGCGGTCGATGGCCGTGGCGAGGAAGTAGCCGACGATCTGATCAGCATCAGCACGCGGCTGGAGGCATTCGACGAAGAGCGTTACCTGCGCGAGACCGGACAGCTGATCGCGCGCTACGCCGCCAGCGGCAGCTTCTCCGAAGGCCGCGTGGTGCTGGACATGGTGCGCATCGCCACCGCCTGCGGCCTGCGCACGCCGCCGGAACTGAGCCTGCTGGGCAAGGCGCTGCTCAATCTGGAAACCGTGTGCCGGCTGCTGGCACCCGAGCTGGAAACCCGCCGCATCGTTGAGCGCCAGCTGCAGCACGTGATGCGTGCGCGCCTGAAGAAATCGCTGTCTGCCGCCAACCTCGCCAGCGAGGCGATGGAGCTGCAGCAGCTGCTGCGCGATGGGCCGCGCAAGCTGTCGGACATCATGGCGCTGCTGGCCGAGAACCGCCTGCAGATGAAGGTGACCGGCCTGGAAGAATCGCGGTTGATGGAGAACCTGCAGAAGATCGCCAACCGCGTGGCTGCCGGCATCATCAGTGCCGCATTGATCATGGCTGCGGCGATGATGATGAAGATCGACACCGGCTGGCACCTGTTCGGCTACCCGCTCATTGCGCTGATTCTGCTGTTCATCGGCGTGGTGCTCGGCCTTGGCATCGTGACCAGTGCATTGCTGTTCGACCGTCGTGCGCGGGCACGCGAAGAACGCGGGCATCGCTAGCGCATCAGCGAAAACCGCCGTATTCATGCGGTTTTTAATGCAATCCAACGAAGCCCTTCACGCTCGTTTTACCTTCTGAGCGCGATTGCGCGCGTGTTATTTCAACAAACATTTCAGTCAGGTTCGTGCATGCACTATCGGGTCATCGGCCTGTCATGTGCATGTGCTTGTGGCAGCGTCGGTCGGATGGACACGCGTCGGTACGACGTCCATCACCACCACCCCGTCACTGCCGAAGCTGCCTATGCTCTGGATACTGCTGCTGTCGTTGTTGCTGCTGTGCTGGTTGTTCCTCGCGTCCGACAAGTGGGTGTGGTGGAAGGCTGGTGCATTCTCGCTGCTGCTGCTCATGCTCAGCGCGTGGTGGCTGATCGACAAGCTGTCCGGTGATGGGCTCAATGCCGCCACCCTGTACCACCTGGGCGCCGACATGGAAGGCGCCGGTGTCTCCGACTTCAAGGGCTATATCGCCGGCTTCATCGTGCTGGCGCTGGTCTCGCTGCTACCGCTGTTCGCCACGCGGGTGAAGCGCTGGCGCCGGCCCGGCCATGGTGGCGCATTGTTCGCCGGTTTCGCGGCCGTGTGGGTGGCCACGATCATGATCAGTCCGCTGGCCCGCGACGGCCAGCGCCTCTACCAGCAGCTGCGGCCGGTCGACTTCGCCCGCATCGCACCCGAATACCAGGTGCCGACGCAGCCGCTGCAGCGCCCGCGCAACATCGTCTGGATCTACGGCGAGAGCCTGGAACGTACCTACCTGGACGAGGCCGTGTTTCCCGGCCTGATGCCCAACCTCAACCGCCTGGCGTCCGAGTCACTGGACGTGCGCAACCTGGCCTCGGCCGAGGGCAGCGGCTGGACCATCGCCGGCCTGGTGTCGTCGATGTGCGGCGTGCCGCTGACCACTTCGCAGGGCGATGAGAACAGCATGGACCGAATGGGCAGCTTCCTGCCCAAGGCGGTGTGCCTGGGCGACTACCTGAAGCAGCAGGGCTACACCAACCATTACCTGGGTGGCGCCAACGGCCAGTTCGCCGGCAAGGGCCAGTTCCTGGCCAGCCACGGTTTCGATGAAGTGCATGACCTGGCGTGGTTCAAGCAGCAGAAGAAGATCGGCCGCATCCACTACTCGGCCTGGGGCGTGCACGATGACGTGCTGCTGGATACCGCCTACCAGCGCTTCGAGCAGCTCTCGCGCGCCGGTTCGCCGTTCATGCTGACCACGCTGACCATGGACACCCACCACCCTGCCGGTCATCTGCCGGTGTCGTGCAAGGGCGAGCGCTACCAGAGCCAGTACGGCAACATCAACATGCTCAACGCGCTCAAGTGCAGCGACCGCCTGATCTCGCAGCTGGTCGAACGCATCCAGGCCAGCCCGTACGGCAAGGACACACTGATCGTCATCGCTTCCGACCACCTGGCGATGCCCAACGATCTGACCCATATCCTGACCCGGCAGAAGCGCGAGAACCTGCTGCTGTTCCTGGGTGATGGCATTGCCCCGCAGCAGCTCAGCGCCGATGCCGGCACCACCCTGGATTCGGGTGCGACCCTGCTCAGCCTGCTGGACCCGAACCTGAAGACGATGGGCTTCGGCCGTTCGCTGATCGACAGCCAGCGCGCGCCCAGCGCCAGCGTGGCCACCCAGCGCGATGGTGGCCGTGACTATCCGCAGTATCTGGCCTTCGCGCGTTCACTGTGGCTGGGCGAACCGACCCGCGAGCTGAAGATCGATGGCGATGACCAGGTGGTGGTCGGCCTGCAGCACGTGCAGCCACCGGTGTTGCTGGAGTACGACAAGGACTGGGGGTTGAAGTCGGTATACCTGGAGAACACCTCGCGCCAGTTCGACGATGCCAACCCGGACAACACCCTGGCCTACGTCGACCGGTGCACCGCGTTCGAGGACGGCTCGGCCGACGGTGACTGGTGCGCCCTGCTGGTCAACCGCGACAACGGCATCAAGCTGTACCGCGACAACGACCTGCGTGGCGGCATCGCGGTGGATGCACCGCTGGACGCGTTCCAAGGCCCGCGCCCGAGCGTGCGCCAGGCGCACATGATCACCCAGAAGGGTCGTCGTACCCGTGCCGGCCAGTACATGCTGCAGCTGGTGGCGAGCACGCGCCCGGATCGCGGCTTCTGGATCGAGGCGGTGTCCTCGCAGCGCAAGGTGGTGCTGGCGCAGCAGTGGGTGCAGCCCGATGCCAACGGCAAGATCAACGTGTCGTTCGGGCTGGATCACGAAGTGGATGATCTGGAGATCCGCGCGTGGTTGAACCATGCCGAGAAGCTGGCAGTGGATACGTTCGCACTGGTGCCCTCGCGCGGCCGACCGCGGGGGTAGGGCTCTTTGCAGGGCTGCGCCCTGCACCCGTGGTAGTGCCGGCCGCTGGCCGGCAACCTCAGAAGCAACGGCAACAGCGGGCATTCCGTGGTTGGGCGGGGCAGTGTCGGAGTGCGGGGACGCCGTAAATCCGTCCCTGGAGGCTTGGCAGCCGCATCCATGCGGCTGACACCCCGCACTCCGACACCGCCCCACCTCTGACAGATTCCTGCGGCTGTCGGCAGGTGTCGACCTTGGTCGACACTTCTGTCAGATATCGAAATCAATCTGGGGTCAGATCCGTTTTCCTCCGGAAAACGGATCTGACCCCATCGGCATGCCCAACAGACCGCAGCAAACTGTCGAAGGCGGGGTGGGTCCGGTTGCGGGGGCGTGAGCCGCATGGATGCGGCGACCGAGCTTACATGGGTGAGGGCGCTTTGCTTGCGAAGCACTGCTTCGCAAGCGCCCGAACGCACAGCCGCCAGCGGCTGGGCCGGGCCCCGGAAGGGGGACTTGCAGCGTCCCCCGCAACCGGACCCACCCCGCCAAACCACGGAATGCCCGCTGTTGCTGTTGCTTCTGAGGTTGCCGGCCAGCGGCCGGCACTACCACGGGTGCAGGGCGCAGCCCTGCAGAACACCCCCTACTCCTGCGGATCGCGGGTGATGTGGATGTCGGTCGGGGTCGACAGCGGAATGTTCCGCTCGGCCAGGATGTGCAGCAGGCTAAAGTACAGATCGCTGCGGGTGGCATACACCTGCCGCGGGCTGGCCACGTACGCGAAGCTGTTGATGGTGATCTGGCCACCGGCAATGCTGTCGATGTAGACCGTCGGCGCCGGCTGCTTCAGCACGTTGGTGTGTGCGGTATACGCATCCAGCAGCGCCTGCCGCAGGTTGCCGACATCGGTGCTGGGCGGCACCGCGAACTGGATCTGGATGCGGCCCTGGTTGTTGCCCATCGTCATGTTGCGCACGGTCTTGGTGACCAACTCGGAGTTGGGCACGATCAACGTCGACTTGTCGCCCACCTGGATCTCGGTCGAACGCAGGCTGATGCGGCGGATGTCGCCCTCCTGGTCGCCCAGCTTCACCCAGTCGCCGATCTTCACCGGACGCTCGGCCAGCAGGATCAGGCCGGACACGAAGTTCTGGGTGATCACCTGCAGGCCGAAACCAATACCCACCGACAGCGCGCTGACCAGCAATGCCAGTTTGGTCAGCTCCAGCCCCATCGCCGTCAATGCCCAGATCACCGCGAGGATGATGCCCACATAACGGGCGACCGTACTGACCGAGTTGCGTGCACCCAGGTCCAGTTCGGTCTTGGGCAGGTAGGTGTCGGTCAGCCAGCGCTGCACCAGCTGGGTGATTGCCAGCCCGACCAGCAGCACCACAACCGCCAGCACGATCTGCATCGGCTTCAGAGTGGTTCCACCCAACGGAATGCCCGTGGTGAGCAGCGAAGAGAAGCGTTCCACCACCGCACCGATGTTGCCAAACGGTGCCACCAGCGCCAGCAATGTGATCAGCACGACGATGGTGCGCAGGGCTGCAGAGAGCAGCACGCCGGCCTGCTCCAGCCGCGACACGCTCAGGCCGGTACTGAGCAGGATGGTCTGGCCCACCTTGCTGTCGGCGTTGAGCATCCACGTGCTCAAATCATCGACAAATTTGAACAGCAGCGTCGCCGCCAGCACCACGACGCTGCCGCCGATCAGCTGCTGGTTCACGAATTTGGCAAAGTTCAGATAGCCCAGCAGCGTGGCGATGATCGCTGCCACCACCGCGATGTTGCCTGCCACGCGCGCCAGCACCAGCCAGCTGCTGCGGCGCACCGGCGTGGCCGCGCCCACGCCATCGGCCTGCGCCTCCAGCTTGGCCTCGGCCTCGGCGGTCTGCCGCCGATGCAGGCGTGCCAGGGTCACCAGCATGGCCATGATCAGGCCGAGGTAGGTCAGCGCAATCAGGCCATCCAGCGCCACCGTGGTGACATCGCTGGTACGCGTGGCCTGATCGAGGGCCACCAGCACCGTGCTCAGCCAGGCAAGCGCCGCCGCGCCCCACGCGTACTTGCGCAGCTTGAGCGCGGCGGTGTCATCCAGATTCAGCAACCGCCACGACGGACGCTTGGGAACCAGCATGCAGGCGCTGAGCGCGGCGATGAAGGCGGCGCGGAAGGTCGCGGTTTCCAACCCATCGGCCACCACCTGCAGGCGCGGCGCGATGGCATCGATCGCATCAAGCGCTGCCATCAGCACAACCACCGCATAGCCAGGCAGCAGCGTGCCCACCAGCAGCAGCCACATGGCCAGGCCGGAACGGCGCAGGCGACCGTCCGGCGCGCGCTCGGACTCCGCAAAGCGCCGCCCCAGCCTGCGCAGCCACAGCCGCAGCGGGAACATCATCACCAACGCGGCCAGCAGGCCCAGCAACGGTGTGCCCCAGCCATTGGCCCGGACACCAGCGACCAGCGCGTCGCGCCCCTGCTGGGCCAACGGCGCAACGCGCGCGATATCGATCGGCAGGCGCTCGGCCACCTTGCTCCACAGCGCAGGCGACAGCGGCGAGGCGACCTTCTTCCCCATGTCTTCGGCGCGTTGCGCAGTGCGCTGCTGGTCGATGTCGGCTGCCAGCTGCTGGGCACGCACGGCACTGGTCTTGGCCTGCGCTACCGACGCGGCCAGGCCGTCGCGCTGCTTGTTGATGGTGCGCCGTTGTGCCGCCAGTTCGGGCGGCTCGGTGGTGCCCTCGGCAGGTGTGCCCAGCTGCGCCAGTTGTTCGTCGAGGCGGACGAGCTGTGGCTGCAGCTCCTTTTCCAGCGCCTCAGCATCCCGCCGCGCCTGCGAGGCATTCTCGGACAGCATCGCCAGCGTCTCGATGGCGGCCGCATCACCACGCTTGCGGTCGACCTCCTTCAGCTTTGCATCGATACCTGCCAGCTGCTGCTTCGGCGTGGGCTCATCATCCTGCGCCAGCACCGGCGCGGACAGCAGGAAGGCGCTGCACAGCAGCAGGGCCAGCCAAGGGCCCCGTGCACGGATCGATCGCAGGAAAGAAGACAAGCCAGCCACACCGGTTCGCGCGGACCACCGCGCCTGCGCGCGACTATACGGCAGAGGCGGTCAAGGGCGGATGGGCGGCCCTGGCAACGTCGAGCATCAGTACTTCAGCCGCAGCTCTTCCACGGCCGGCTGCTGCAGCGCGTACCAGTCCTGGAACTCTTCCTCGGTAATCTCATCGGGCGCATATACCGCCACCGGGTGCCAGTCGTGATCGGTCGGCAGCGGCTGGCGCGGGCCGGCGCGCAGGCTGTAGGCCACGCCTTCGTAGTCGACCAGGTCATCGACCTGCGGCCACTGTTCGCGTGCGAACGCGGATTCACTCTTCAACAGGATCACCTGGTACATCGGCACCTCCACCTCGGTTGGATCAGGAAAACACGGCGCTGGCAGCAGGATACCGCCACGCCGGTGACAACGGGCGCTCCGCCGGGGCGACGGAACGTTCTGGACACGGCCATCGCCCCGGCTTCACCCGCCCATGGCAAGGCCATCGGCATCGTGGAGGCCCACCCCTGCCACGACCGCCGATGACCGAGCACCCGCCGCTGAAAACCGTCGCCGACCTCAAGCTGCCCCGCTACCTGGGCACCTGGTACGAGATCGCACGCCTGCCGATGCGCCATGAACCGGAAGGCTGCACCGACGTGTCGGCGCACTACACCCTGCTCGACAACGGCAACGTCGGCGTCACCAACCGCTGCCGTATGGACGGCGAGGTCGAGGAAGCCACCGGCGAGGCCTGCGCCGTCGACAACGACAGCGCGCGCCTGGAGGTGAGCTTCCTGCCCAAGGGCCTGCGCTGGCTGCCGTTCGCCAAGGGCGACTACTGGGTGATCCAGGTCGCGCCGGACTACAGCGTGGCACTGGTCGGCAGCCCCGATCGCAAGTACCTGTGGCTGCTGGCCCGCGAGCCGCGCCTGGACGCGACCGTGCAGGACCATTATCTGGCGGCCGCCCGCCTGCAGGGCTTCGATCTGTCCGAACTGATCCAGACCCCGCATACCGGCCGTCCCACCGCCTGAGCAGCACACGGCCATGGACCTGAAGAGCGGTTACCCCTGGTGGGCGGTACGCAATGGATTGATCCAGGCGTTTCCGCCATTGGAAAAGGATCTGCGCTGCGACGTGCTGGTGGTCGGCGGCGGCATCACCGGTGCGCTGATTGCCGACGAACTGTCCCGGCATGGCCACGACGTGGCAGTGATCGAGCAGCGCGACATCGGCTGGGGCAGCACCGCCGCCAGCACCGCGCTGCTGCAGTACGAGATCGATACCCATCTGCTGGAACTGGCGCAGCGCCATGGTCAGGACGCCGCCGCGCTTGCCTATCGGGCGTGTGCCGAGGCGATTCCGGCCCTGGGCGACGTGGCTCGCGGCCTGAAAGACGTTGATTTCCAGCGCATGGACAGCCTGTACCTGGCCAGCCGCCATCGCGACGTGCCGCGCCTGATGGCCGAAGGTGAGGCGCGGCGCGGCATCGGTCTGGATGCCCGCTGGCTCGGCCCGGAGGCACTGCAGGAACGCTTCGACGTGGACGCCGGCGGTGCCCTGCTCACGCGCCAGGCGGCGCGGGTCGATCCCTATCGCCTGACCTATGCGCTGCTGCAACGCGTGCGCCGGCGCGGCGGCAATGTGCATGACCGTACGGTACTGCACACGCTCACGCCCAGCGCGCGCGGGGTAACCGCCCTCACCGAGGACGGCGCCACGATCCACGCCCGCCACGTGGTGCTGGCAATGGGCTACGCCAACCAGACGTGGCTGCAGCAGCGCGTCGCACGTAACCGCAGCAGCTACGCCTTCATCACCGACCCGATCGATGCGGACGTGCTGGGCCGGCTGCGCAACACGATGGTGTGGGAGAGCGCACGCCCGTACCTCTACCTGCGCGCCACCGGCGACCGCCGCCTGCTGGTGGGCGGGCTGGACGACGCCATCGACATCCCCGCCCGCCGCGATCGGCGCGTAGAGCGCAAGGCCGACAAGCTGATGAAACAGCTGCTGCATTGGTTCCCGCGGCTGGATCCGGTGCCCGCCTTCTCCTGGGCCGGCACCTTCGCCGAGACCGCCGACGGACTGCCGTTCTTCGGCCCGCACGATCAGTGGGGCCCGCGGGTGCATTTCGCCATGGCCTACGGCGGCAACGGCATCACTTATTCGATGATCGGCGCCCAGCTGCTGCGGGCCCGGATCGAGCGGCGCAGGCATGCGCTGGAAGGGCTGTTCGGGTTCGGGCGGCTGTGACCTGCAGCCAGGCATGGCCTGGCTCTACCCCAATCCGGCGCCGACAGGCATCATTCAAGCAACCCCTGCTAGCGTCGGCCTGTACCGCCGCGTGTTGCGTGGCCACCTGTCCGCTGGAGCGCCGTCATGATCCGCCCCCTGACCCTGCTGCTGTGCCTGGCCCTGCCGGGAACCGTGCTGGCCCAGTCCGCCGCTGGCGCCACCGCGCCGCAGGCCGCCGGCCTGGACCTGACGCTGCCGCAGGCGCCGATGCGCTACCTCAACGACCCGGCCCTGCAGCAGGACCCGCCGGGCACGTACTACGGTGACAAGAGCGGCCCGCGCGTGCACGACGACGCGAAGATCGCCGACGTCACCGACGACAAGGTCAAAGTGTCCGGCAGCTTCACCACCGGCATCGGCTATTCCAAGAACGGTGGCAACAGCCACTACAACGCCGCCACGCTGAACCTGAGCAAGAACTACACCACCGATGAGGGCAAGACCCACGGGGTCAACGTCAACATCCACGTGAGCGAAGGCAAGGGCCCGGGCTTCTACGGCCCGTACGGCGGCTACTACGGCCGCGGCCCGGGCTACTGGGATTACCCGCCGCCGTTTGGCTGGTAAGCGCCGCGTCGGGCCTGGGCCGACCAAGGTCGGCCGCTACCGATGCGTACGTTTGGTAGGTGTCGACCTTGGTCGACACGCTTTCGCCCCGTGTGCCGGCCAGCGGCCGGCACTACCAGCAGGTCAATCCAGCCAGCCATCGCGCTCGCTGTGCAGGATGCGGCCGTCATAGCCGCTCAGGCGCACGTCCACCTTCTGGTTGCGGGCATTGCGGGCTTCCAGCGACCAGGTCGCACCATCGCGTTCCAGCGAATGGATCTCGCGCAGGCCATGCGCCTGTGCCCGTGCCAGCACCTGCTCGGTGGTCAACAGCGCGCGGCCGCTGTGCTCGTCGAAGATCTCGCCGGTCTTGGGGTCAACGTAGACCTCGCTGAAGCGGCCATCGGCGCGGCTCACGTCAGCCTCCCACAGGCCATCATCGCGTTCGATCTCGTGGATCTGGGTGTAGCCGGCCTTGCGCAGGGTCTGTTCGACCTGGGCCATGCCCAGCGGTGCAGCCTGTGCGGCCGGTGCGATGGCCAGCAGAGCAACAGTGGCGAGGGTGAGCGACTTCAACATGGGGGTTCTCCTGTTCGTGTTCGTGTTCGTGGCCGGACCATCCCGGCAACGCCACAATGCACCCCGTGGTTAACAGCTCCTTAGCCGGCACTGTTAGCCAGCTGTTACTCAGCCCCGGCACACTCACGCCTGTTCCTACAGCCCGCCCTGCGCCCCGATGCTCTCCACCCTGCCCCTGCTGCTGGCCCTGGCCAGCGCCCCCACCGCCGCCGCACCGGCACAGGACCCGGCGCAGCAGGTCGCGCGCCGCGCCGTGCAGCAGGGCCGCTACGTGCCGTTGGAAAGCGTGGTGCGCGATGCGCTCAAGCGCTTTCCGGGCCAGCTGCTGGAAGTGGAACTGGACGATGGCGTCTACGAAGTGGAGATCCTGCGCGGCGACGGCGTGGTAGTGGAGCTGGACTATGATGCGCGCAGCGGAAAGCTGCTGAAGACGGAGCTCGACGACTGATGCGCATCCTGTTGGCCGAAGACGATGCCGCGCTGGCACAGCGCCTGGTGCCCCTGCTGGAGCAGGCCGGCTACGTGGTGCACGTGGTCGCCGACGGCCGCCAGGCCGAGGAGATCGGCCAGATCGAAGATCTGCAGGCGGCCATCGTCGACCTCGGTCTGCCCGGATTGGATGGACTGAGCGTGATCGAGCGCTGGCGCGGCAACGGCCGGAGTTTTCCGGTGCTGGTGCTGACCGCGCGCGGGCGCTGGCACGACAAGCTGGCCGGCTTCGACGCCGGCGCCGACGATTACCTCACCAAACCCTTCCAGGCCGACGAACTGGTGCTGCGCCTGCGCGCCCTGATCCGCCGCAGCCACGGCCACGCCAGCCCGCGCCTGCACTGCGGCCCGCTGCAACTGGACGTCAATGCAGGCCGCTTCGAGCTGGATGGGCAGGCGCTGGCGCTGAGCCCGCAGGAGTTCCGCCTGCTCAGCTACTTCATCCACCACAGCGGCCAGGTGATCGGCCGCGACCGCCTGGGCGAACAGGTGTTCGATGGCGGCCACGATCCGGACTCGAACGCACTGGACGTGCTGCTCGGGCGGGTGCGCCGCAAGCTCGGCATCGATCTGATCCAGACCGTACGCGGCCAGGGTTGGCGGCTGGCCGCGCCGTGAGCCGGCAACCCTCGCTGCGACGGCGCCTGCTGCTGGCTGGCGGTGTCGGCCTGCTGCTGGTCTCGCTGCTGGCCAGTGCACTGCTGGGTGAGCTGTTCAAGCGCAGCGCGCGCGATCGCTTCGACCATGAACTGGAGCAGGACATGCTGACCCTGCTGGCGCAGGCCGAAGTGGATGCGGACGGGCAGCTGCGCCTACGCCAGGAACCGAATGACGCACGCTTCCAGCGCGTGTTCTCAGGTGCTTACTGGCAGATCGCCGGTGCCGATGGCCGTGTGCTGCTGCAATCGCGCTCGCTGTGGGATGAAACGCTGCCTGCCACGGCCATGGGAGCGGCCACCCGCAATCTGGCTGGACCGCTGCAGCAATCCCTGCGCGCACGCGTGCAGCAGGTGCGCCTGCCACGCGCCAACGAACCGTTCGTGGCCGTGGTTGCCACCGATCGCAGCGCGCTGGATGCAGACGTTGCCGCGTTCCGCCAGCGTACTGCCATCGCGCTGGGTGTGTTGGTCGCGGCGTGGCTGGCGGTGCTGGCCAGCCAGGTGCACTTCGGATTGCGTCCATTGCATCGCCTCGGTGCACAGCTGGAACGGGTGCGGCGCGGCGACGCGCAGCGCATCGATATACGGAGGCTGGGTGCGGAGGTCGCACCGCTGGGCGAGGAGCTCAACGCGCTGCTGGAGCATCAGCAACGCATGGTCGCGCGCGCGCGCACCAGTGCACAGGATCTGGCGCATGCGCTGAAAACCCCGCTGAGCGTCCTGGCCACTGAGGCCGACGGCGACGGCGCGGACTGGCGCGCCACCGTACGCGAGCAGAGTGCGCGTATGCAGGCCAGCGTCGACCGTTACCTGGCCGCAGGGTTGGCCGCCGACCATCGCCAGCGCACCGACGTGGCGGCAGTCGCACAGGCGATGTGCCGGCTGATGGCACGCGTGCATGGCGAACGTGGCATCACGTTCACGGCGGCAGGCATCGATCCGGCGCTGCAGTTCGCCGGTGCCAGTGCCGATCTGGAAGAAATGCTGGGCAACCTGCTGGACAACGCCGGGCGGTGGGCGCAACAGCAGGTGGACGTCACCGCAGACAGCAGTGACGGGCAGCTACGCATCGAAGTACGTGATGACGGCCCGGGCCTGGCCGCGGAGTCACTGTCGCAGGTCACCCAGCGTGGCGTGCGCCTGGATGAGCGCGAGGGCAGCAGTGGGCTGGGCCTGGCGATTGTGGGTGATATCGCTGCCAGTTATGGCGGGCGGTTGGCGTTGGAAAATGCACAGCCGGGATTGCGGGCCACGTTGTGGTTGCCGGTGGCGTGAGGCGGCCAACCTGACGGCGGGTAGTGCCGGCCGCTGGCCGGCAACCACGTGATCAACGGGAACACCGTTCGCCGTGCATCCGGTAGGTGTCGACCTTGGTCGACACGCATCAAAAGCGCCGACCAAGGTCGGCATCTACCAAAGCAGTGCATCAGTTCCCTCGGCCATCGTGCATCTGGCAGGCGCCGACCTTGGCCAACCCAACGGTGGGTAATGCCGGCCGATGGCCGGCAACCACTTGCCCACCGGGAACGCCCTGCGGAAGCCGGCCAGCGGCCGGCTCTACCAAGCGCCAATCCGACCGGTCGCCGTGCACCCGGTAGGTGTCGACCTTGGTCGACACGCACCCAGCATCAACGGTGGTGCATCCACCAGCAATCAATGGCGTCCAGCACGATGTGGATCATCAATCCGATGCCCACCAGCCGCGTCTTCTTCGGCACGCACAGCCCCGCATAGACCGCAATCGCCGGTGCGGTGTGCAGCGGGTGGAACCCGATGCTGCAGCGGTTCGGTGCATAGATCGGATCGGCCAGCAGGTGGTCCAGATCGATGATCCAGCCCAGCAGCATCAGCAGCCACGCCGAGGCGAAACGCTTGCGCCAGAACAGCCATGCCAGCAGGGCTGGCACGGCGGCATGCAGGAACAGGTGGAAGATCGCGCGCGCGCTCATCGGCAACGGCGGCGCCGGGCAGGCCCGGCACCGTCCATCAGACCAGCGGTTCGTCGGACAGGTAGGTGTAACCGGTCAGGCCGGCTTCCAGCGCCTCCGACAGCTCCTGCGCGCGTTCCGGCGACAGCTGCGCCTCGGCCACGCGCTGCGCATAGGTCGCGCGCAGTTCGTCCAGGCGGTAACCCACGTAATCCAGCATCACGTCGGTGGTGTCGCCACGGCGCTGCTGGGTGATGGCGTAGCCATCGGCATCGGCCAGCACTTCCACCGCGTCGGTATCGCCGAACAGGTTGTGGATGTCGCCCAGGATTTCCTGGTAGGCGCCGACCATGAAGAAGCCGATGCGGTAGCTCTCGCCCGGCTTCATCTGGTGCAGCGGCAGCGAGCTGTCCAAGCTCTCGTTCTCGACATAGGTTTCCACCATGCCGTCCGAGTCGCAGGTCATGTCGGCGATGATGCCGCGACGGTCCGGGGTTTCGTCCAGGCGCTCGATCGGCACGATCGGGAACACCTGGTCGATCGCCCACACGTCCGGGATCGATTCGAACACGCTGAAGTTGACGAAGTACTTGTCGACCAGGCGCTCGTTCAGTTCGTCCAGCACCGGGCGGTGGCTCTTCTCGTCGTAGCTCAGGCGCGCACGCACGCCGTGGGCGATGGCGTAGAACAGATCGTCGATGCGCGCACGCTGCGGCAGGTCGATCTGGCCCAGCGCATAGCTGGCCAGGCCTTCGGCGTGGAAGTGCTGTGCTTCCTGGAACAGCTCCACCGCCGGGCGCACGTCCAGCTCGTCGTGGATCTCGCGCAGGTGGCGGATCGCCGCCGGCTCGTCGTCGTGCTGGTCCGGCACGCGGCCTTCCTGCGCTTCTTCCACTTCCGAGACATTGGCAATCAGCACCGCGTGGTGCGCGGTCATCGCGCGGCCGCACTCGGTAACGATGCGCGGCGGGGTCAGGCCGAACTCTTCGCAGGCATTGGCCAGCGGCTGCACGATGTTGCTGGCGTAGGAATGCAGGCCGTAGTTGATCGAGCAGAAGCTGCGCGAACGGGTGCCTTCATAGTCCACGCCCAGGCCACCGCCCACATCGACGTGGGTGATCTTCGCGCCCAGGCGCGACAGCTCCACGAAGTAGCGGGTGGCTTCGCGCATGCCGTTGGCGATGTCGCGCACGTTGGAGATCTGCGAGCCCATGTGGAAGTGCAGCAGGTTCAGGCAGTCGGCGTACTCGGTGTCACGCAGCGACTTCCACAGGTCCAGCAGCTGGCGCGGCGACAGGCCGAACTTGGCCTTGTCGCCACCGCTGTTCTGCCACTTGCCGGCGCCCAGCGAGGCCAGGCGCATGCGCACGCCCAGGCCCGGCTTCACGTCCAGCGCCTTGGACTCTTCCAGCACCAGCTTCAGTTCGGAAGGCTTCTCGATGACGATGAAGGTCTGCAGGCCCAGCTTGCGGCCGATCAGGGCCAGGCGGATGTACTCGCGGTCCTTGTAACCGTTGCAGACGATCAGCCCACCCGGGCGCGACAGCGCCAGCACGGCCATCAGCTCGGGCTTGCTGCCCGCTTCCAGGCCGAAGCCTTCGCCGTGGTGGCTGGCCAGGGTGCCGGCCACGCCGCGGGTCTGGTTGACCTTGATCGGGTACACGGCGGTGTAGCCGCCGCTGTATTCCCAGTCCTGCTGGGCCTGGCCGAAGGCCGCCTGCAGCTTGCCCAGGCGCTGGCCGAGGATGTCCGGGAAGCGCACCAGCAACGGCAGCTTGGCGCCGGCCGCACGCGCCGCGTCGACCACCTTGGGCAGCGACACCACCGGGCCGTCCGCCCCGGTCGGTCTCACCACCATGTGCCCGGCCTGATCCACGTCGAAGTAACCGTCCGCCCAATGCGGGATCGAGTAGGTCTTGCGGGCTTGGTCGAGGGACCAATCGGTCATTTCAGTCGGCCTTGTTGGCAATAAAAGGGGGGGCATGATAACGCCTATATGCCCACAGGTTCGTTATCATGCGCGCCCGCGCCCGTGACAGGTTCCAACCTGAACGGGCCGATCCGTCCGGATGTGGCATCTGTGCCACGCGGCCCCGCCCGCCAGCCCGGCTTCACCCCTCCGAACAGGACTGTTTTCAAATGACTGACAGCAACAACTGGTACATCGAGCACTTCGAGCGCACCGGCTCGGCCATCGGCTACCGCATCACCGGCAAGCTGGACGAGGTGCAGTCGCCGTTCCAGAAGATCGAGATCTTCCAGACCACCGACTGGGGCAACCTGATGACCATCGACGGGGCCATCATGCTGACCAGCAAGGACAACTTCTTCTACCACGAGATGATCAGCCACCCGGTGCTGTTCACCCACGCCGCGCCCAAGCGCGTGGTGATCATCGGTGGCGGCGACTGCGGCACCCTGCGCGAAGTGCTCAAGCACACCGGCGTGGAGAGCGTGACCCAGTGCGATATCGACGAGCAGGTCACGGTGATGGCGCGCAAGCACTTCCCGGAACTGTGCGATTCCAACGACGACGCCCGCGCCGAGCTGCTGTTCGACGACGGCGTGGCCTACATGGCCAACTGCCCGGCCGGCAGCGTGGACGTGGTGATCGTCGATTCGACCGACCCGGTCGGCCCCGGCGAAGGCCTGTTCAACAAGGCCTTCTACGAGAGCTGCTTCAAGGCCCTGAAGGACGACGGCATCCTGGTGCAGCAGTCCGAGTCGCCGCTGATGCAGCTGGACCTGATCAACGAAATGCGCACCGAGATGGGCAAGGCCGGCTTCGGCTCGTTCAAGACCCTGCCGTTCCCGCAGCCGTGCTACCCCACCGGCTGGTGGAGCGTGACCATGGCGCGCAAGGGCGACAGCAGCTTCGACTTCCGCCAGGCCGACTCGGCCGCCAAGACCTTCAACACCCTGTACTACACCGCCGCGCTGCACACCGGCGTGCTGGTGACCCCGCCGTTCGTGCAGGCTGCATTGAAGGGTTGATCCAACAAAAAACCCGCGCTGGCGACAGCGCGGGTTTTTTCATGTTCCGGTAGTGCCGGCCGCTGGCCGGCAACCTCATGCAACGATCAAAGCGCCCAGATACCGGCGATCACCGCCACCACCAGGCCCCACTTGATCAGCTGGTAGGCCACCACGCTGCGCTCGCGCAGTGCCTTGGCCTTCAGGCGCACCTTGTAGACGCTGCCGAAGGCCTTGTTGACGCCACCGGTCGGGTCACCCGGCAGGTTCGGCGAGGCACCACCGGCCAGCAGCGTGGCCGCCACCGCGCGGTTGAACAGGCCCGGCAGGCCGAAGCGCAGCGGACGGGCGATGTCGCAGAACAGGATCACGCGGTCATCCGGCGTCTCGTTGTGCGCGTGGTGGATGTAGGTCTCGTCGAACATCATCCACTCGCCGTCGCGCCAGCTCTTCTTGATGCCGTCCACTTCGATGTAGCAGCCGTCGTTGTTGGGTGTGGCCAGGCCCAGGTGCAGGCGCAGCGAACCGGCGAACGGGTCGCGGTGCGGGCGCAGTTCGCTGCCCGACGGCAGCTGCGCGAACATCGCCGCGCGCACATCCGGCAGCGACTCCAGCAGCGCGGTGGTCTTGGGGCACATCGCCTTCGCCGACGGATGCGACGGGCCATACCACTTCAGGTAGAAGCGCTTCCAGCCACGGCGGAAGAACGAGTTGAAGCCGGCGTCGTTGAACGTGCTGGACGCAGCGATCTTCTGTGCATCGCGCAGCGCCAGCGCCTCGTCGCGGATCATCTGCCAGTTCTGGCGCAGCGGCTCCAGCTGCGGGAATTCCTTGGCCGGGTCCAGGAACGGCGTGGTCGGCACCTTCGAGAACATGTACATGACCACGTTGATCGGGGCCATGAAACTGGAGTGGTCCAGCAGCTGGCGCGACCAGCGCGCGCGGACCTTGCCACGGAAGTGGATGTACAGCACGCAGGCGACGAACAGCGCTGCAATGACGATTTTGATGATCAAAACACTTTCCTCCAGCCGCAGCCGGAACGGGAATCAGGGCGATGCACGGCCGGACGGCCAGCACCGGTGGGGACCGCGGCAGGGGACGGGGACGTGCCAGGAAGGGGCGGCCGCCGATGTCGCGAATTAACAGCTTATGGTCGGCAGGCCGTGCGTCGGGGTCAAGCTGGACGTGCGTGACGTTCAGCGGGCCGCGGATGAACGAAACAGAGCGAAACGCAACCTATTGATTTTGAAAGAATCACCGACAAAGTGAGACAGAATTGTCCGATTGGGCGCGACGAACTGTTCCAGCCACGACCCCGACATTTCTCCGACAAATCGTGGAATAGCGAACTGGCGAGTACTAAAATTAACGAAAACTTAGTAACTCCCTGTAACACCGGTTCGCTTGACGCTTTGCGCCACCCACCGGGTCGTCCGAGACCCCGACATGTATCTTCCCGCTCTGCCCCCCTCCTCCTGCGGCGATGACGCCGCCACCCCGCTGCTGCTCAAGCGCGGCGAACGCTTCCTGGCCCCCGACGTCTACCGTACCTGCCTGGACGGGCGCGAGGCGGTCATCAAGGACTATTCCCGCTACCGCGGCACTCCCGTTTCGCTGATCGCCCGGCTGATGGTTCGCCGTGAAGCCCGCATGCTGCAGCGCCTCGGCGGCTGGAAGCATGCCCCCGCGCTGCTCGGCACCCTCGGTGGCCTGGCGCTGGGCATGGAGTTCATCCCTGGCCAGACCCTGAGCACTGCGCAGGCCGTGGGCAATGAAGTGTTCGAGCAGCTGCAGCACGCGCTCAGCCGTTTGCACGCCGCCGGCATTACCCATAACGACCTGCATGGCACCAACGTGGTGGTCAGTGGCGGCGTGCCGGTGCTGCTGGACTTCACCTCGGCCTGGCGGGCCCCGCGTTGGCTCCGCCGCAACCCGCTGAGCCGCCAGATGCGCCGCAGCGACATGAAGAACCTGCTGAAGATCCGCCAGCGCGTGACCGGCCAGGCGCCGAGTGCCGCGCAGGCCGCACTGGTGGCCGACCCGGGTTGGGTGGCCGCCGTGCGCCAGGGCTGGAAGCGGTTCTATAAGTGGGCCAAGCGCCGGTAAATGCTTTGCTTTGGTAGGGGTCGAGCTTGCTCGACCGCTTTACCGCTCTTTGTAGAGTCGAGCCCATGCTCGGCTGCCGTTTCGTAGAGTCGAGATCCTATGTTCGTGGTCAAGCCTGCTGGAAGCAGGCTTGACCCACCTTCAGCATGGCCGGAT